>CAZFKD010000668.1:0-737 GCA_964519695.1 uncultured Spirochaetaceae bacterium | reverse complement strand
CGCTGGAGCGGCCTGACGATGGAGCCGCAGTTCGTGCCGGCTGTCGGCCCGTTCCGCTGCGGCATGCGCGTCGAGCTCCCGCTGCATGCGGCGGTGCTACGCCCCGGCGCGGACGGGAAAAGGATCTGGGAGACCCTGCACGCGCGTTACGACGACGAGCGTGCCGTCCGGTTGCTCCCGCTCGCGGATGCAGCCACGCTCGACGAGCACAGCTTCGACCCCCGCGCATGCAACGACACCAACCGCATCGACCTGCACGTCGTGCCGGGCGCCGCCGGACACGTGCTGCTGGTCGCCGTGCTCGACAACCTCGGCAAGGGCGCAGCTGGCGCGGCCGTGCAGAATCTCGAGTTGATGCTCGGACTCGACTCGGGTTCGATCGGCCGCGCGTGACCATCGCCAGGATCGAGACCGTCGCCACGTCAGAGGGCTCATGAAGCTGCTCCTCATCCGACATGGCCGGTCAGCCAAACGCTCCCGATGGCGGGGCCCGACGTGGCTGCGACCGCTCAGCGACGAAGGCCGCGCCCAGGCGCAGCAGCTCGCGAAGGCGCTCGCCGGCAGCGGCGCCCGGCGGCTGATCAGCAGTCCCGCCATGCGTTGTCGGCAGACCCTGGCGCCGCTCGGACTGGCGCTGGGTCTGCCGGTCGAGGTCGACGAGCGCCTCGACGAGCGGCGCGACGCCTCGAAGGTCGGCGAACTCATGGCGACGCTGCGCGGCGAAACTGCCGCGCTGT
>CAZFKD010000667.1:0-2237 GCA_964519695.1 uncultured Spirochaetaceae bacterium | reverse complement strand
CGAAGCGCAGCTGGGAGAGCGTGAGGCTCTCGAGGCGCGTGATCGTCGCGTCGAGATTCTGCCTCTGGCGATGGATCATCATCACGAGAAACAGCCCCGGCAGCGCGACCATCAGGCCCGCCTGCGTCGTCACGAGCGCTTCGGAGATGCCCGAAGCGACGACGCCTGCCGTCTCCGACCCGCCCGAGGTCGAGATGCCGAAGAAGGTCTGGAGCATGCCCATGACCGTCCCGAGCAGGCCGAGCAGCGGCGCGGCAGCGACCAGCGTTCCGAGGAAGGTCGTGCGCCGTTCGATCATCGCGAGCAGCGCGAGGCGGATCTCGGCGAAGCGGTTGCGGACCTGGTCCATGCAGGTCACGCCATCCTGCGTATAGGCGATGATCTCGCCGATCCGGCCCTTCGCGGTCTCGGGCTTGCGGACCCATTCGCGCCAGTGCTTCTGCGTCGACGTATCGATCCGCTGGCGGCGCATGTGGAGGATCAGGTGCAGCGACTGCCCGTAGAGCAGAAGCGCGAGGCCGAAGAGCGGGATCAACACGAGACCGCCCGAGAGCCAGATCTTCAGGATGCCGTGAATCGTCTCGTTCATGGTTCGTCTCTCCTCGATTCTCAATCCGCCGAAGGCGACCGCATCGATGCCCGCAGGCTCGCGCGCGCCGTCTCGACCCCGTTGATGAAAGCGACCGAAAGCTCTTCGAGCTGGCCGAGCTTGCCCTTGGCCAGCCGGACGAGCGTGCCGTGCATGAGCAGCGTCGGAATCGCGACGATGAGGCCGAGGGCCGTCGTGACGAGCGCCTCGGAGATGCCCGAAGACAGGCTCTTCGCGTCGCCGGTTCCGAAGATGGTGAGCAGGTTGAACGTATTGATCATGCCGATCACGGTGCCGAGCAGACCGAGCAGCGGCGACGCCGCGGTCGTGATCGAGAGGAAGGGCAGGAAGCGTTCGACCTTGGGCCGGACCGAGAGGATCTTCTCGAACATCAGCTCTTCGAGGATGTCGCGGCTGTCGCCTGCATGTCGGACGCCGAGCTCGAGCATCTCGCCGGAGATGCCCTGGATCTGCGAAGCGCGCTTCGCGGCCGCGGCCTGGCTGCCCTGCGCGAGCTCGTCGAGGATGCCGTCGACGACGCTGCGTTCGGCGACCCGGAAGCTCGTGATCTCCCAGGTCTTGAAGCCCGTCATCGCGAACGCCGCGAGGCCGAGGCAGATGATCACGAGACCGACCGCGCCGCCGTCCTCGACGTACTGTCCGAGCGACTTGCCGGCCTGCTCGATCTTGAGCGCCTTGCCGAGTGTCGGATCGAGCGGGACCTCGCCCCTGCCCGCGTCCGCGAGGGCGAAGAGCGAATCCGAGAGACTGCCGGGCAGCTTGACCACGACCGGATCCGCGGCGTTCAGCTGATGCTCGACGAGACCGGCGACCTCGCCGTCGGCGCTCGCGAAGAAGACGGACGGGCCGAAGGCGATGAACTTGCCCGAAACGAGCACGCCGTCGGGGCTGAGCGCCTCGCCCGCGAAGGTCTCGCCGCCCTGCAGCGCGCGCAGATGATCGAGGGCCGCACGGACGACCGCGACCTGGGCCTCGCGCTTGCCGTCGGCGTCGAGGTTGGCGTTGTTCTCGGCGAGCTTCGCCGCGGAGGTGATCTTCTCGTAGCGGGGGATCTCCGCGATGTTGAGGCGGGCCTCGAAGTCGCGCATGAACTCGGTCAGGCGGCTGGTGACGAATTCGTCCTGCTCCTCGAGACCGTCGACCTGCTTGCGGAGCGAGCCGAGATCGATCGTGCCCGCGTCCTGGATCTTGAGCAGGCGTGCGGCCTCCCGGCGCATCGTGGCGACCTCGTCCTCGAGGGTCGCGACCTCCTTCGAGAGCGGGATCTTCTCGCGGGCGATACGGTCGCGCTCGGCGGAGAGCTCGCGCAGCACGTCCTCGAGCCGCTTGTCGAGGGCCGCCTGGGGGCCCGAAAAATCGGCGGCGCTCTGGGCGCTGCCCGCCCCGGCCGCGAAGCCGATCATCAGCGAGATCGCGCAGACGAGCGTCAGTCGGGCGATGCGCAACGCGCCGTTCGTGCCGGCGGTCGCTTGCAGTTCGTGCATCATCGAAATCCGATTCGTCATGGCTATTCGATCTCGGCCGGCACGGGGACGAACGCGATCCTGTCCACGATGCCCTCGTAGATGTCGAGGATCTCCTTCGCCGAATCGGCGAGGTCCGGATCGTCGACGAACTTCCAACCCTC
>CAZFKD010000666.1:0-2243 GCA_964519695.1 uncultured Spirochaetaceae bacterium | reverse complement strand
CATGCTGGTCGGCGATGTCGGCGGCCAGCTCCGGCGGCGTCTTCTCGAGCGTGAGATGCACGGTCTCGACGATCGCGTGGATCGGCTCGAGCAGCGCCTCGCGCATTTCGTCGCTCGAAGTCACCACGACCTTCGGGATCCCCGCCACGAGATCCCGGCCCTTGATCTCCATCTCGGAGCGCTTGGTCTCCGCCGATGCCGTTCCGATCGTCATCTTCACGAGCTCGGCGGTCCGTTCGCCGATCAGCATGTTGTACTTGCGTTTGACGTAGTTGATGATCGCCTCGTCCATCTTGTCGCCGCCGATCCGGATCGAGCGCGACGTCACGATGCCCGAGAGCGAGATGACCGCGACGTCCGTGGTGCCGCCCCCGATGTCGACGACCATGTTTCCCGTCGGTGCGGTGACGTCGAGTCCCGCGCCGATCGCCGCCGCCATGGGCTCTTCGATCAGGAAGACCTCGCGCGCACCGGCCGAGAGCGCCGACTCGCGAACGGCGCGCTTCTCGACGCTGGTGATGCAGGGCGGAACGCAGATCACGATGCGCGGTCGAGCGAGCGTGCGGCGGTTGTGGGCGCGCTGAATGAAATAGCGGAGCATCGCTTCGGTGATCTCGAAGTCCGCGATGACGCCGTCCTTGATCGGCCGGACGGCTTCGATGTTCCCGGGCGTCCGGCCCAGCATCTCCTTCGCCGCATGACCGACGGCTCGCACGCGATGTCCGCGTCCCGAACCATCCGTGGTCACCGCGACGACGCTGGGCTCCGAGCAGACGATGCCGCGGCCCTTGCTGTACACGAGCGTGTTCGCGGTGCCGAGATCGATCGCGAGATCATGGGAGAACATTCCGAAAACGGCGTCGAAGATCATCCGATTCTCCAGAGAGGCGGCACGCGTGGGGGGCAACGCGACGCCCATCCGTTTCATCGGCAAGAATGCGCAGGGGTTGAGGGCAAAACAGGGCTCGCGAAGGGAAAACCGCTCGATCGCAGGTGAAGCGGCTCACAGAAGTCCGAACGGACTCCCTTCGATCGGGGATCCGCGAGATCGCCGAAATCGGCTGCATCCGGCAAGCAAGCTCGGAGGTCGGATCTGGGGGAGCCGTCAGGGCTCGTCCGGGGTCGCGCTCGGCGCTTCGGTCGCGGGCCCCGTCGGCGACTCGGCCGTGGGGTCGCGGTCGATCAGGGTCCGCAGGCTCTCGAGGCGCGTCGTGAGATCGTGGACCCCACCGCGGATCTCGAGGAGATGGGTGCGATGGGATTCGAGGCGAGTTTCGGCCTGCGCGAGCGACGCCTCGAGGCGCGCCACCTCGGACTCGAGTCGACCTGCATGACGGGTTTGGTAGCCGAAGGCGATCAGGAAAGCGACGAAGAGCACGACGAAGAGCCAGAGCGGCAGACGTCGCCCCGTCGTTCGCCCGCCCGAGGTCTTCGGCATCGGGGCCGGCGCGCCGGGCGCGACGCGCCCGGAATCGCTCGATGCCCCGGCTGGCCGCTCGATCGACGCCGCAGTCGAGGCTGCGCCGGAGGTCTGGCCCCGCTCCCCGACGAGCTTGAGCCCCGCGCCCCCCGCCCGGTCCATGCCGACGGCCGGACCGCGTTCCTCACCCGGCGAATTGGAATCGAGCGCCATGGACTTCGACCTTCGCCTCCGAGCCTTCGCTTCGAGACTAGGACTGGATCACGAGCTTCGAGAGGCTCGTCTTGCGGAGGTTCGTCTTCTGGATGGTGCGCACGAGCTCCGCGACCTTCTCCGTATCGGTCTCGAACGGATTGTTGCAGATGACGCGCACGTTCAGGAGGTTCCCGAGCCGGATGTTCGACCAGTCGAGGTCGTACTGGATCGAGTTCTCCCGGGCCAGCTTGATGAACTCGCCGCGCATGCGCGCGCGCGTGTCCTGCGGCGGGTTCGACTTCGCCGCGTCGATCTCTTCGTCGTTGAACAGCCGCTCGACCTGGCCCCTGCGCTCGAGCAGGTAGTAGAGGCTCCGCTCGCGGCGGATGTCGTGGTACTGGAGATCCAGCATCAGGACCCGCGGATCGGTCCAGGTCGTCTTGTGCTTGTCGACCCAGGACTGGATCAGCCGGCGCTTGATCACCCAGTCGACCTGGCGGTCGAGCTTGTCGGGATCCGTGTCGAGGCAGTCGAGCACGTGCTGCCACATCTGGACGGCCTTCTTGTGGTCGTCGGTGACCGGGTACTGCTCGATGTACTTCTGGGCCATCTCGCAGTACTCGCGCTG
>CAZFKD010000665.1:0-2264 GCA_964519695.1 uncultured Spirochaetaceae bacterium | reverse complement strand
CGGACTGCTCTCGGATCGGTAATGGCGACGGATGCACTCGAGTGTCAGGTCGAGTCGATCGGCAATCTTTCTATTGAATCCACGCGCTCCATTGATCGTCTGTTTGCCGTCGATTCGCCTCGAGGGGAAGATCATCATCGCGCCAATCGTGTATCCGATCGTCCGAAACCGCTCACTATCCGGCGCGGAAACCTGGCCGATGATCCTTTGCATCGATTTCCATCGAGTGTAAGTGGGGATTACGGAGTCGCTCCCCATGACGAACTCCCCGAGACGAGACCGATGGAGCAAGTAGGCGCGTTGACCGGCCTCGATGAGATCGAAGAGCTCGCCATTCGGGAGTCGCCTGCTCCAGATCTGGCGATGATATCTGCGTAATGTCGGACTGTATTTGTCCGGATCCCGCCCCAAAGCGTCGGTCCTGAAGTCGAATGATGTGTCGATCATCGGCATTCGCCTGGGGATTCTGCTCCTTTCGAACACCTGCTTGAAGACAGGGGCGTGACTACTGCATCGACGGTCACAATCGATGCATCTCGCGTCGACAATTGCACTTCCCCCCTTCAGGCCTGCTCGAGATGCCCGCGCCCCGGAACGTGGTTGGCTTCGATGCGGATGCCGTCGGGATCCTCGAAGAGCACCGAGTAGTAGCCGGGGGCGAAGCCGTCCTCGCGCGGCGGATGCACGACCCGGGCGCCGAGCCGGACGGCGGCGGCGTGGATCGCATCGACGTCCGCCCGCTCGCGCGCGCGCAGGCAGAGATGATGGAGCCCGACGCGGCGCTGATCGAAGGCGTCGCCGCGATGCTTCGGATCGATCGGCGAGAGCGCGAGGCCCGTGCGGCTGCCGATGCCGTAGAAATAGCTCTCGCTGTCGATCAGGATCTTCATCTCGAAGAGCTCGAAGAGCGGCTTCCAGAAGGCGCGAGAGCGCGGCAGGTCCGAGACGGTCAGCTGGATGTGGGCGATTCCGTTCAGCTGCATGCGCTTCCTCCTTCTGCCGCCTCCGGGCGCGCCGCCTAACCGCGCATCAGGGCTTCGAGATTGGCATCGATCGTCGCGCGGATCCGCTCGATCGTCTCGGCATGGGCCTGGCGCTTGTTGTTGCGGAACGCAGGCTGCTTGAGCTCCGCGAGACGGCGCGCCGCCGAGATCGCTTCGGACTCGAGCGCCTCCGGCGCGACGACACGATCGAGGAAGCCGGCGTCGACCGCCCCATCCGGCGCGTAGATCTCGGACTGGACGACCGCGCGATCGAAATGACGCTTGGAGAGCCGCAGGCGCGTCAGCTCGAAGGCGAAGGTCGGGAGCGTCATGCCGATCGCGGTCTCGTTGAGGCCGATCTTGAACTCGCCCTGCGCGCCGATCCGATGATCACCCGCCATCGCGAGGAACGCGCCCATCGCGATCGCATGACCGCTGCAGGCGGTCACGATCGGCTTCGGATGGTCGAGGACCGCCGCGGCGAGCAGCCCGCCGGCCTTCACCATCTCTCGCGCCGCATCGGCCCCCTGCCCCATCACGGCGAGATCGAAGCCGCCGCTGAACATGCCGGGACGACCGATGAGGACGACGGCGCGCGCATCGCTCTCGGCCTTCTCGAGCTCGCTTATCAGCGCGCGGGAGACGTCGGTCGAGATCGCATTCGCCTTGCCGTTGTCGAGGCGCAGGATCCGGATTTCGTCGAGGAACTCGGACTGGACGAGCGACATGGATGCCTCCTCAGGCGTCGCGCTGGATCGCGTACCGCACCGTAGCGCCCGAGAGCGCCACTTCGTCCGTCGCCGCACCCTCGGTCAGCGACCCGAAGTCAGACGCGAGGACCTCGCGCGCGATCATCGGCGCATGCTCCCGGAGCGACTCGGCGACGGCGGCATCCTCGCATTGCCAGGCGATCCGGACCCGATCCGAGACCGCGAAGCCCTTGTCCTTGCGCACCGCATTGAAGAGGTTGACCGCATCGCGCGCGACGCCCTCGCGGCGCAGCGCGTCGTCGATCCGGGTATCGAGGACGACGGTGTATTCGCCGTCGGTCGCGATCGCGGCATCCGCCTTCGCCGTCCGCTGCAGTACGACGTCCTCGAGCCGCAGCGCCTCCCCTTCGACCTCGATCGTCTCGCCGGCCTCGAGCCGCGCGACCTCGGCGAATCCCCAGCCCGCGAGGAGGGGGCCCATCTGCTTCAGCTTGGGACCGCAGCGCTTGCCCAGCGTCTTGAAGTTCGGCTTGACCGCGACCGTCGCGAACGCGCTCTCGTCGGCCTCGGC
>CAZFKD010000664.1:0-2271 GCA_964519695.1 uncultured Spirochaetaceae bacterium | reverse complement strand
TCCGCCGGCGCGATCCGGCGAACGGTCCGCTTCGGCAACGGCTGGCTCGCCCCGCTCCAATCGCCCGAAGAGGCCGGCGCGACCGTCGCCGCGATCCGCGCCGAGTCGGCCCGCGCCCTCCGGCCGATCCCCGACGACCACTACGGCGCGACGATCCTGTTCCGGCTCGGTCCGTCCGCCGCGGATTTCGAGTCGCCTTTCGCGCGCCTGCCCGATCCGGTGATGCGCCGCCGATTCGAGAGCGTCCAGGCGATCGGCGATGCCAGGCAGGTGCTCGATCGGGTCCGGGCCTTTCGCGCCGCCGGGATCACGAAATTCATCGCCATCCCCCTCGCGAGCAGCGCCGAGCAGATGCACGAGCAGACGCGGCTGCTCGACGCCGAAGTCCTGCCCCACGCGAACGACGACTGACGGCGGCGCCGCGACTGGACGCTCCCGGCAGGCGCCGCGGGCGATCCGTCGACGCAAGGCCTGCTGCGGAGGAAGATCGAAGTGTCCCTGTTCCGTTTCCTCGGCCTCGCGAGCAGCGAGGCCAGCGCCGAACGCGAGCCCGAGAGTCTGCGCGACCTCGCTGGCCGGCTCTCGGCGATGGCGCCCGAGGACGCCCGCTTCGTGGCGGCGTTCGCCTACCTGCTCGCCCGCGTCGCGAGCGCGGATCTCGAGACGGCGGGCGGCGAGCGCGAGGTGATCGCCCGGAGGCTGGAGAACATCGCCGGCCTCGAGCCCGAGCGTGCGGACCTGCTGGCGGAGAGCGCGATCGCGGCCGCCGATACCCATTCCGCGAGCGACGACCATCTCGTCGCCCGGGCCTTTCGCGAGATGGCTTCCCCCGAAGAGCGGCTCCTGCTCGTCCGCTGTCTCTACGCGGTCGCCGCCGCCGACTCGAACATCACGACGCTCGAAGACAACGAGGTCTTCGAGATCGCGACCGAGATCGGCGTCGGCCGAAAAGACGTCGTCGCCCTGCGTTCGGAGTGGAAGGAACACCTCTCCGTGCTGAAGGCTCTTCCTCGCGAGCGCTGACCCGGCTACGCTGCGCGCGCTCGACACCGCGCTCGCGCGCGAAGGGGGACATGGCATGGCTACACGGACGACCGTGAAACGATCGAAGGGCGCCGCAAAGAAGTCGAAGACTTCGGCAAAGAAGCCCGCGAAGAAGACGACGAAGAAGGCCGCAGGGAAGGCGGCCGGGAAGGGCACGAAGAAGGCGGCCGGGAGGACGGCGAAGCCCGGCCCGAAGAATACGACGGCCCGCAAGGCTGCGAAGTCCGGCGCGAAGAAGGCCACGAGCCGGAAGGCCGTGACGACGAAGAAGGCCGCCTCGAAGAAGGCGAGCGCGAAGACGGCGCGCAGGCCGGCCCCGACCGGAACCGGCGAGCTCGTGCACACACGCCTGCTCGGCGTCGCGAAGCGCCTGCTCGGTCCGACCACGACGTCCGGCGGCGCTTCCGCCTCGGGCGGCATCAGCCATACCAACCCCGCCCGCTCGGCGATGCTGAAGCGCCTGCTCGGCTGAGCTCGGCTGAACGCCGTCCGCGCCCCGGCGGACCGCGAAGACACGAAAGGCCGCGAGACGTCCCGTCCCGCGGCCTTTCGCTTTTCCGATCGACCGAACGCGGCTCAGCTCTCGTCGTCGTCCGCGATCTTCGACTCGTACTTCTTCTTGAGCTCCGACTGCTTGTCGCTCGGGACCGGCAGGTACTTGGAGAACTCCATCGTGAACTCCGCCTTGCCCTGGGTCATCGAGCGCAGGTCGGTCGCGTAGCCGAACATCTCCGAGAGCGGGACCTCCGAGTCGACCGTCGAGAAGCCGCCCTCCTCGGTCGATCCGATGATCTGGCCTCGGCGCTGCATGATGGTCTTCAGGATCGAGCCCTGGAACTCCGACGGCCCTTCGACCGAGAGCTTCATGATCGGTTCGAGAATCTGCGGCTTGGCCCTGGGATAGAACTCCCGGAACGCGCCGCGGGCCGCCGCCTGGAACGCCATTTCCGACGAGTCGACGCTATGCGCCGCACCGTCGTTGACGACGATCCGCATGCCGATGACAGGGAAGCCGATCAGGCGACCCTTGGGCAGACAGCTCTTGAAGCCCTTCTCGACGGCCGGGATGTACTCGGTCGGGATCGCACCGCCGCGCACTGCGTTGACGAACTGGAAGTCCTTGTCGCCCTCGTCGCCTTCCGGGATCGGCTCGACATAGCCGCCGACCTTGCCGTACTGGCCCGAGCCGCCGGTCTGCTTCTTGTGCGTGTACGTGAAGTCGACCTT
>CAZFKD010000663.1:0-2314 GCA_964519695.1 uncultured Spirochaetaceae bacterium | reverse complement strand
GACCGATCCGGTCGCGATCTCGATCCCGCGCGCAGCGGCTGCTGCCTCTGCGCGACCGGAGGCCGGTTCCGCGCCCGCTCGTCCGGCTCCGCGCGCTGCGGCCTCGCCGGCGTCGCCGGTCATGCTACAGGGCGACATGTTCGATCTGCGCGAAGCGCTCGCGGACGTCTTCGACGAAGCCGGCGATTCGGCCCGGGGGATCTCGACGAGCGTCGTGCTCTCGACCGTCGAGGACGGCTTCGAGTCGATCTTCTCCGACTTCAAGAAGGGCGTCAGCGCGACCCTCGATCAGGGCGACTACGACACGCGCTACGACCTCGGCATCGCCTATCGCGAGATGGGTCTCTACGCCGATGCGATCGGGGAGTTCCAGATCTGCCTCGAGTCACCGGCTCGGCGCTTCGACAGCCTCTACCTGATGGGACTCTGCGCGCGGAATCTCGAACGCTATGGCGACGCCGTGCACCATCTCGAGCAGGCGCTGGCGCTGCCGGATCTTCCCGGAGATCGCCTCGCGGGCGTCTTCTTCGACCTCGCGCTGGCCCAGGCGCTGGGGGGCGATCGCGGTCGCGCGTGCGCCAACATGCGGCGTGTGCTCGAGCTCGATCCCCACTTCCCGAATGCGAAGCAGCGGCTCGCCGAGCTCGAAGGACCCGCGCAGGCTTCGTCCCTCTCCGATGTATCCGCGGGCTCCGGGCAGGGCTTCGAGTCCTTCGACGACCTCTTCTCGGAAGAGGAGGGCGAGGAGGCGAACGAAGACTCCGCCCCGATGGAGAGCTTCGAATCGTTCGACGACGTCGTGAGCGACGTCGTGGCCGTGCCCTTGAATCCCGCTCCCCATCGGGCACCCGAACCCGAGATGCCGAGCGGGCCCGATGCGACGGTGGACCCGAACGCTCATTCCGGTCGCAAGAGCGGGCGCAAGAAGATCTCGTTCGTCTGAACCAGCGGCGGACCGTCGCGAGGACCTCGTCTTGGAACATCTGCAGCATTTCGGTCTCTCCCAGGATCCGTTCAGCAACGAGTCGGACCTGCGCCTCTACTTCGAGAGCGCGAGCCATCGGGACGCGCAGCGCCGCGTCGAACGCGGGCTCCGGCAGTACAAAGGACTGACCCTGCTGACCGGCGAAGGCGGCATGGGCAAGACCCTGCTGGCGCGCCGGATCCTCGATGGACTCGAAGAGGAGATCTTCGAGGCGACCCTGCTCGTGATGCTGCCCGGCGCGGCCGACGCGATGGGCATCTTCCAGCGCTTCGCGCGTCAGCTCGGCGCGGAAGAGCCGGCGCGCGATCGCGCCGGGGTGCTCGGCCAGATCTACGAGCAGCTCGCGATCGTGCGCGAGGACGGACGCCACGCCGTCCTGATCGTCGACGACGCACAGGTCATGTCGCCGCAGGTCTTCGCGGAGCTCGGCGGACTGCTCTCGCTCGAATACGAAGACCGGCGCTTGATGTCGATGTTGTTGGTCGGCTCACCGGAGCTCGACCGCCAGATCCAGAACGACGCCAGCCTGTTTCCGCGCGTCGACGTCCGCGTCCGGATCCAGCCCCTCGACATGGCCGCCGCCGCCGCCTATTTGAAGCATCGCCTGCAGGTCGCGCGGGCGCGGCCGGACCTGATTCCACCGGTGACCCTGGAAGTCCTCTACAAGCTCGGGCGCGGTCGGCCGCGGCTGCTCAACACGCTTGCCGACAACGCCTTGTTCGAGGCCTACCTGGCCGGTCGCGACGAGATGGAGCCTGGCGACGTCGAGCGCGCCGCGGCGGATCTCGGAATCGGCTTCGGGCCGGTCGAGCCCGGGGCCGGTAAAATGGATGCTCCGCTCTGCCCCGCGGCCGGGGGGAGGGCATCGACCGCCGCGCCGATCGCGCAGGCCACGATCGCAGCGAGCCCGTTCGGAGACATCCCCATCGACTCCGGCGCCGAGCTCGAGCTGACGGAGACACTCTCCGGCGACGACTGGAGCGGCGACCTGATCGGCGGGCTCGACGCGCCCGCTCCGGAGCTCGCGGCCCGCGAAGGCCGCGGCCCGGCCCCGTCGCTCGAGCAGGAGCTCGTGCGATTCGCGGCCCCGCGCCGCTCGCCGGAGCCGCCCCTGGATCCGTCGATCGGGGGCGGGGCACCCGAGCTCGACGGACTCTTCGTCGAGCTGATCGAGGAGTAGCGGGCGCCGGGCTACCGCGCGCCGCACATCCAACCGCCCGTTCAAAGCGGTGGCCCCGCCCGGCTTGTGCTCGGAATCCGCGCGTCGTAAACTCGTTTTCGGCGCGCGAGTAGCTCAGTTGGTAGAGCATCAGCTTCCCAAGCTGAGGG
>CAZFKD010000662.1:0-2317 GCA_964519695.1 uncultured Spirochaetaceae bacterium | reverse complement strand
TAGATGGCGCCGCCGCTCCAGCCTTCGCCGTCGAACCGCAGCCCCGACAAGACCTCGACGCCGAGGAGCGAACGCTCGCGCAGCCCCGGATCCGGATTCTCGCGGTCGACGACGGGCCGGCCCGCCCAGCCGCGAGAATCATTCTCGGGATAGACGTCGTATTTCATCCAGACGACGCGCCCGACATAGATCTCCCCGCTCCGCGTGATCTCGACGATCGAATCACGGTTGCCGTCCTGGTCTTCGGTCTGCCAGCGGCCGACGATGGCATCGGGCTCGGCGGCGTGCCCGGCGGCGTGCCCGGCGGCGAGGGCGGGCGAGCCGAAGATCGGAGCGAGCGCGATGCCGAGGAGCAGCATCGCGAGGATCGGATGGCGCGGCGCGGAGCGATCGGCGTTCTGCTTCCTCATCGAGAGCCTCCTGATTCGAATGCACCGGCGGAAACGGGAGCGCCGCCACTTCGATCCGGCGTCCCCTCCCCGGGGCTGTCGTCGTTTCACACTCCGCATCGATGCGCCTCGACCGGGCGAGTCGGCGAGGGTCGCGACCCGATCTCGCGCATGACTCGCCCGACCCGTCAGCCCCCCGCTCGGCGATACACGAGAAAGTGCTGACGGGACAGAAAATCGTGACGCTCGGCGAGCACATAGCCGGCTTCGACGAGCTCCTGCGTGATCTGGTCCGGCTCGAAGCGGAACCGGGCGGGCGGGCCCTCCGGCGAATCCTTGCGGAAGTCGATGATCACGAGCCGGGCATCCGGTCGCATCGAGTCCGACAGCCGCCGGAAATAGGCCACCCGATCGCCGATATGATGATAGGTATCGACGACCAGGACGAGGTCGACCGGCCCGGGCAGGTTGGGGGATTCCTTTCCCGCGAGGACCGGATGGACGTTCGGCAGGCCTTCGCGTTCGGCGCGGGCCTTCATGTAGGCGACCATCGCGGGCTCGATGTCGGCAGCATGCACGATGGGCGCCTCCGGCGCCCGGGCGAGGCGGACGGCGAAATAACCCGTCCCCGCCCCGACGTCCGCGACCTGCATCCCCTTCCTCAGGTCGAGCGCCGCGATCACCTCGTCCGGCTTCTGCCAGGCGTCGCGCGCGGGATCGTCGAAGCGCTTCGCGTAGGCCTCGGCGTCGTCGAAGGCGTGGGCCATGTGGTCGGGCGCCGCGTGCCTCGACCCGTGATCGTGACCGTGGGGCGCAGGCCGGGCGCAGGAAGCGAAGGCGAGCAGCGCGAAGAGAACGAACGAAGCCATGCCGAGGGACATGAACGCACGCAGGGACGTCATTCCGATTCGATCTCCGAGCGGATGCGGCGAGTCGCAACGGGTCGAACGAGAGTCGCGGGAATTCATGCGATCGGCAACCCCGCGACCGTAGACCACCGCGGCTTCGGCTCCGCGCGCGCAGTCGGGGAGCGGATCCATATGGTTGCGTCGACGGGCGGAGGCGGGCGAAGCTGTCGCCCATGACTCCCCTGATCGTCGAGATCGGCCTCATCTTCCTTCTCCTGCTCGCGAACGGCACCTTCGCGATGGCCGAGATCGCCATCGTCTCCGCGCGCAAGCCCCGCCTGCGTCAGCTCGCCGACCGGGGCGACGCACGCGCGCGGAGCGCGCTGGATCTCGCCGAGTCCCCCAATACGTTTCTGGCCACCGTTCAGATCGGAATCACGCTGGTCGGCGTGCTGGCGGCGGCCTTCAGCGGCGCGACGCTCGCCGAGAAGCTGGCCGCGCCGCTGAGGCGGATCGAGTGGCTCGCACCCCACGCAGACGAGCTCGCCTTCGTCGTCGTCGTGCTCGTCCTGACGTACTGCACGCTGGTCGTCGGCGAGCTCTTCCCCAAGCGGCTCGGGCTCGGCAGCCCGGAGCGCATCGCCTGCGCGGTGGCCGGCCCGATGCGCAGGCTCTCGCGCGTGGGCGCGCCGTTCGTCGCGCTGCTCGGTTGGTCGACGGACGCGCTTCTCCGGCTCTTCCGGATCGAGCCGACGCCGGAGGTCGCCATCTCGGAGGAGGAGGTGAAGCTCCTCATGCGGGAGGGCTCCCGCGTCGGCGTATTCCATCCGGGCGAGCCGGCGATGATCGAGCGGGTCATGGCCCTCGACCGCCTGCCCGTGCGGGACATCATGACGCCCCATGCCCGAATCGTCTGGATCGACGTCCGGGATCCCCATGACGCGATCTGGCGGAAGATCGCCGCCAGCGGGCATTCCACATTCCCGGTATTCCAGGAGCGACGCGATCGCGTGGTCGGATTCGTTTCGGTGAAGTCGATCTACAAGGTCCTCGCCGCTTCTCCTTCCGCAGTGGACCTGA
>CAZFKD010000661.1:0-2317 GCA_964519695.1 uncultured Spirochaetaceae bacterium | reverse complement strand
GGCGGCGGCGACGACGGCAGCGGCTCCGCCGCTTCCGGTCGCTCCGCCGGCGCTTCATCCGCCGGCGGCTCGACCGGAGCGTCGTCTGCCTGTTGTGCGCTCGACCCTGCAGCCGGGACCCCGGGCGCTTCGGTACGCGCGCTGCCCGCGCCGCTCCCGCTCTTCCGGCCAAGACCGCCGATCCGGCCGAGGTCGTCGATCGCGCCCTCGACGGCCTGGCCGACCCGGCCGATCGCCTGGTCGACGACCTGTCCGACGCCGGTCGTCAGGAACAGGAGCTGGGGCGCCGCCGCGAGGGTCTCGGGCGAGAGCGTGATCTTCGGATCGGCGAGCGTATTCGTCACCCGCGCCAGCGGAATCCGGATCGGCTCCCGGCTCGTGATCGCGCTCGCGGGCCGGCCGGCGAGGGCGGCGACGAGCGGCGATTCGAGCAGGAGCTCGCCCCGCATGTCGAGACCGAGACCGTCGAGCTGCAAACCGCCCGTGAGGCGCGCTTCGTGACCGCGATAGCGGATGCGGAGGGTGCGCGCGTCGATCGCCCCGGCGGCGATCACGAGGTCGCCCTCGAGCAGCTCGAAGCGCTCGCCGAGGTTCGAGCCGAGATCGTCGGCCAGGCCCGGCTGCGCGCGCAGGCGCTCGGCGATGCGCGCGGCGCCGCCGAGCAGCGGGATCTGCGCGAGGGTCGTGCGCAGGAGCGACACGCCGCGCAGGCGGCCGCCGCCGCTCTCGCCGACGGTGAACCGGACGTTTCCGGCGAGGCTGTCGGTCAGCGGAGCCTCGCCGCCGAATGCGCCGGCGAGCCGCGCATCGAAGCGGAGGGCGCCGTAGACCACGTCCCGGACGGACGAGAGGCCGGAGACGAGGTCGTTGGCCTCGGCCTCGCCGATCGAATGGGCGGCGAGCTCGAAGCGGGCCGCCGCGAGCGGATCTTCGACGCGGCCTTCGATGCCGAGGGTGAGCCCGTGGAGGGTCGCGCTGAACCCGGAGAGCCCGATGCGCTCGCCGGCGCCGTCGGCGTTGCCGCGCACGCGCAGCCGCCCGATGTCCGGCAGCTGCAGGTCGACGCTGCGCAGCGCGATGCGTCCGCCGAACCGGTCGGGCGCGCCCTCGCTCCGCTCGATGGAAAAGCGCTCGAAGGCCATCGCGCCTTCGGGCGCATACTCGGCGAGGCCCGGCAGGAGCGCGGACCAGCCCTTCAGCTCGAAGGCCGGGCTCGTCAGCGTGAGGGCCGTCCTTTCGCCCAGCGAGCCCCGGGCCCGCAGATCGCTGATGTTATGCAATGCGATCCGGCTGTCGAAATCGGTCCGGCCGGATTCGGCGCCTTCGATCTTCGTCGTCGCGATCAGCCGCATGCCGACGGGCTTCTGGAACGTCTCGCCCTGCGAAACGCGCGCCTGCGAGAGATCGAGCTCGAGCGTGCCGCGGCGTACGGGCGAGAGCGGCTTTGCGAGCTCGAGACGGAGCGTCAGCGGCCCCTCGACCTGCGTCGCGCCGGAGCGGACGGCTGCCTCCGCGATCGCGAGGTCGAGCTCGAGCTTCGCGAGCGCGTCGACGGGACCGGACAGGGCACCGCGACCCGTCGCGCGCCCGGCCAGCGAGACGTCGGGCGACTCGAGCAGCGGCGCGAGCAGCGCGAGATCGAGCGCCTCGAGCCGGGCCTGCAGATCGAGCGCGCCCGAGCGCGCCACGCTCCCCTCGACCTCGACCCGTCCGCCGCCCTCCAGCTTCGCCCGGCCGAGCACCGCGACGGGCCCCGACGCCTTGCTGCGCGCGTCGAGCGACAGATCGCCGGCGAGCACCGCTTCGCCCCGCTCGAGCCGCGCCCCCCCGATCCGAAGCTTCGCGAGCAGTCCGGCGATCTCGCGCTCGGCCGTCGTCTCGAGCTCGAGATCACCCGTCAGCTTGCCGCCGAACGCCATGCCTTCCGGAACCAGCGGCGAGAGGACCGAGACGTCGAAGGCGTCGAAGCGCAGCGCCGAGCGCAGGGCGCCCGAAACGGTCCCGGTCGCGTTGACGTCGAGACGACCGCCGCTCTCGGGCGCGAAGACGGCCTGGACGCGGAGGGCATCGTTCGCCGCCAGCCCTGCGAGTCCGATCGCGAGATCGAGCTGACCAGCGGTGTCGAAGCGGCCGTCCGCATAACGGGCGGAGGCGATCGCGAGGTCGCTCTCGACCCGGGCGATCCGGCCCGATGCGCCGGCGAGCGAGACCTCGCCGCTCGCGCGCCCGCCGAGCGCGATGCCCTCGCCGAGCAGCGGGGCGAAGGGCGCGAGCTCGAGGGCGGTGAGCATCGCCGTGGCCTCGATGTCGCCGGCCG
>CAZFKD010000660.1:0-2318 GCA_964519695.1 uncultured Spirochaetaceae bacterium | reverse complement strand
GGTGTTCGTCGAGGAGACGGGCGTGGCGGTCGCCAAGCCCGATGCCGCGGCGGCGGCGCCCGCATCGGGCGAGGAGATCACGAAGGTCGTGCTCGAGCTGACCGAGCAGGGCGAGGTCCGTGTCGATGGCAAGGTCGTGCCGCTCTCGGACGTGCCCGGACGCGTGCGCGCCGGCGTCGAGGACGAGACGACGCCGGTCGTCATCCGCGCTCATGAGAAGGCTTCGCACGGCGCGTTCGTCGCGCTCTGGGACGCGGCGCAGCGGGGCGGGGCGGTGACGCTCAGCTTCAATACGGTCAACTGATGCCGCGCAGGACTTTCAGCAACGAGCCGGACGCGACGACGTCGATCGATCTCTCGTCGATGATCGACTGCATCTTCATCCTGCTGATCTTCTTCGTCGTGACGACCGTCTTCGTCGAGGAGCCGGGCATCGACGTCAACAAGCCCGATGCCTTGATGGACGCTCGGCTCGACAAGAACAGCATCATCATCGCGATCTCCGCCGACAACAAGGTCGTGTATGGGGGCAAGGAGCTCGGCGTCGCCGGCGTCGGCGCGCGGGTCCGCCAGCTGCTCGTCAAGGAGCAGCTGCCCGTCATCATCCAGGCGGATGCGAAGGCCGATCACGGCGTCTTTTCGTCGCTCTGGAGCGAGGTCCGCAACGCCGGCGCGAAGCGGATCAGCGTCTCGACGAGGAACGACTGAAGCGCGATGGCGAGGCAGGTCTTCAAGCAGAAGAGCGCGCGGTCGGATCTCGTGGTCAGCCTCCTCGTCGGGGGCGGAATCGCGGCGGCGCTCTTCATTGCCATGGCGCTCGTCCAGATGATCAGCCAGGAGAAGCCGAAGGAGGAGGAGGTCGCCGACGTCTTCGTCCTCGATACGCCGCCCGAGGTCGAGGAGATCGAGGAGGAGGAGCCGCCGCCGCCCGAGGAAGAGGAGGACGAGCCGGTCCTCGAGGAAGAGGCGCCGCAGATCTCGCTCGATCAGCTCGAGGTCGCGCTGAATCCCGGGGTCGGGGGCTCGCTGGTCGGTGATTTCGTGATGCCGACGGTGAAGACGTCCGCCGCCGACTTCGACACGGCGGATTTCGTCGACTTCTCCGATCTCGACCAGACGCCGCGCCCGTCTTCGAGCTGCTCTCCCGATTTTCCGCGCCGTCTGAAGCAGAAGGCGGCGAACGGGCGCATCGTCCTGCTCATCAAGCTCGACGAAGAGGGGCAGGTCGTCGAGGCCGTCGTCGAGTCGTCGAATCTCCCCGAACACGAGCCCTTCGTCCTGAGCGCCTTCCAGAGCCGGAAATGCCGGTTCACGGCGCCGACGAAGGACGGCCAGCCCGTGCGCGCCCAGGCACGGCTCCCCATTCCGATCCGGATCGTCGGTTAGGCCGCGAACGGCCCGCGAGGTATTCCAGCATGACTCGAATGAATTACGTCCTCTCGGGGCTGCCCAGCGCAAAGGCGTTCCGACGCTGCCTGCTCGTGACGACGACGGCTGCGCTCGCAGCCTTCGGCCTGCTGGCCGGCGCCGCTCCGTCCCTCGCCGCCGAGACCCCGCCGGCGCTGGCGACTTCGGCGGCCGAGGCGAAGCCCTGGTCGGGCAGCGCGATTCTTCGCGACCCCGAATGGCAGAAGGCCTTCCTCGGCAGCTACGGCTTCCTCTCGGGCGCCGAGCCCGAGATCGGCGGGACCGAGCTCGAGATGATGCGCGAGGTCATCGACCTCATGCAGGTCAATCCGAAGGCCGCGGCGGCGCGGCTCGAGCAGAGCTCGAACGAGGGCAGCAGCGCTGCCGTCGACTTCATCCTCGCGAACCTGCGCTTCCAGAACGGCGACACGGCGCAGGCCGTCGAGGCCTACGACCGCGCGCTCGCGAAGTTCCCGGACTTCCGCCGCGCCCACAAGAACCTGGGCCTCGTCCACGTCCAGATCGGCAACTTCTCCGGCGCGACCCTTCATCTCACGCGTGCGATCGAGCTCGGCGACCGCGACGGCCGGACCTACGGCCTGCTCGGCTACAGCCATCTCAGCCAGGAGAACGCCTTCGCCGCCGAAGAGGCCTATCGGACCGCGATCCTGCAGCAGCCCGACTCGAAGGACTGGAAGCTCGGCCTCGCCCGCGCGCTCCTCAACCAGGAGAAGCACGCCGATGCGGTGGCGCTCTTCGAGAGCGTTCTGCAGAAGCATCCCGGCGACGCGGAGACCTGGAAGCTCCAGGCGAACGCCTATCTCGGCCTCGATCAACCGATGGCGGCGGCGGTCAATCTCGAGGACGTGCGTAGCCTCGGCAAGGCCGACGCGACGGTGCTGAACCTGCTC
>CAZFKD010000659.1:0-2319 GCA_964519695.1 uncultured Spirochaetaceae bacterium | reverse complement strand
GGGAGCGTTCGAACGCCGCGGTACTGGCCGAGGGCGTCGAGCTCCTTGGCGACCTGGTTGGCGAGCTCGCGGGTCGGCAGGAGCACGATCGCCTGGGTCTTCGGGAGCGAGGTATCGATCGCCTCGACGAGCGGGATGCCGAAGGCGCCCGTCTTGCCGCTGCCGGTCTGGGCGCGGACGATCAGGTCGCCGCCGGCGCGCATGCGCGGGATCGCCGCGGCCTGGACGGGGGTCGGGGCATGCCAGCCGAGATCGCGGATCGCGCGTTGGATGTCGGGGGCGACTTCGGCAAAGAGTTCGGAGAGTTCTGTCATAGGGCGCGGGCACGCTCCCCCTGCGCCCAGACGGGCGCAATGCAGCGAATCGGCGAGCGGGCCCGTGCTACCGTGCCGCGCATGCCCAGGATCGGACACGCAGATGTGGCCCAGGTGGCCTCGCTGGCGAGGCTCGCCCTCGCGCCGGACGAGGCCCTGGCCATGGCCCGCGACCTCGAGCAGATCCTGGCCCATGTCGCCTCGCTGGATGCCCTCGATACCCAGGGCGTGCCCCCCACTCTCCACGGATTCGACCTGCCGACCCCCCTGCGCCCGGACCGCGCCGCCCCGGCAATGGACCCGGAGCTCGCGGTTGGCAACGCCCCGGCCCGCCAGGGGACGGCCTTCCTCGTGCCGAAGGTGCTCGAGGAGGAGGGGTAGCCGGATGACCCAGGCGGAGACGGTCCTCGCCGGCAGCCTCGCCGATCAGCGCGCGGCCCTCGACCGGAGCGAGATCAATGCGTCCGAGCTCGTTTCGGCGAGCCTCGCGGCGATCGACCGGTTTGCGGACCTCGCCCTCGTCGTCACGCGCCAGGACGAGGCGGCCCTGCGCGATGCCGAGGAATCGGCGCGCCGGATCGCCGCCGGGCAGGCGCGCTCGATCCTCGAAGGCATCCCCGTCGTCCTGAAGCACAACATCGTCCAGAAGGGCGAGAGCGCGACCTGCGCCTCACACATCCTCGAGGGCTTCGTATCGCCCTACGACGCGACGGTCGTCGAGCGGCTGCGGGCCGCCGGCGCCGTGTTCGTCGGGCGCGCGAACATGGACGAGTTCGCGATGGGCTCCTCGACGGAGAGCTCGATCTACGGCCCCAGCCGCAATCCCTGGGATAAGGCGCGATCGTGTGGCGGCAGCTCGGGCGGCAGTGCCGGGGCCGTCGCGGCGGGCATCGCGCCCCTCGCCCTCGGCAGCGATACGGGCGGCTCGATCCGGCAGCCGGCGAGCTTCTGCGGCGTCGTCGGCTTCAAGCCTTCGTACGGGCGCGTCTCGCGCTGGGGGCTCGTCGCCTTCGCCTCCTCCCTCGATCAGATCGGGCCCTTCGCGCGGCGCGTCTCCGATTGCGCGGCGCTCTTCGAGCAGATGGCGGGCCACGACCCGCGCGACTCGACCTCGCTGCCCGAGCCCGCGCCGAAGGTCTGCGAGCGGCTCGACGGCGACGTCGCGGGCCTGACGATCGGGCTGCCCAAGGAGTATTTCGTCGAGTCCGGCGTCGATCCCGGCGTGCTCGCCCGCGTTCGCGAGGCGATTGCCGAGCTCGAGGGCGTCGGCGCGAAGTTCGTCCCCGTCTCCCTGCCGCATACCGCGCATACGATCGCGACCTACTACCTGATCGCGACCGCCGAGGCCTCGAGCAATCTCGCCCGCTACGACGGCGTCCGCTACGGCCGGCGCGCGAAGGATCCGGTCGACCTCGAAGATCTCTACCGCCGCTCCCGCTCCGAGGGCTTCGGGGCCGAGGTCAAGCGGCGCATCCTGCTCGGAACGTATGTGCTCTCGGCGGGCTACTACGACGCCTACTATGGCAAGGCGCAGCGCGTCCGCACCCTGATCCGGCGCGACTTCGAAGCGGCCTTCCGCGGCTGCGACCTGATCCTGACGCCGACGGCGCCGGAGACGGCCTTCCGCCTCGGCGAGAAGAGCGGCGATCCGCTCGCGATGTATCTCTCCGACGTCTACACGGTGTCGGCGAACCTGGCCGGGCTGCCGGCGCTCTCGCTGCCCTGCGGCCTCGCGAATGGTCTCCCGGTCGGCCTCCAGCTGCTCGGCAAGCCCCTCGACGAGATCACGCTGCTGCGCGTCGGCGACGCCTTCGAGCGCCGCACGCCGCATCATCGCCTCGCTCCGCCCGCGTTCGCCGCGCCGTCTTCCGCGCCCCCCGCGCCGAAAGGAGCCGCGTGATGGCGGATTGGCGCGACCGCTGGGAGCTCGTGATCGGGCTCGAGGTCCATACCCATCTCAAGACCGAGTCGAAGCTCTTCAGCCCGGCGCCCGTCCGCTACGGCG
>CAZFKD010000658.1:0-2320 GCA_964519695.1 uncultured Spirochaetaceae bacterium | reverse complement strand
CGAGGGCCTCGGCCTGCCACTCGACGGCTGGCACATCAAGTCGACCTCGAAGGCCGAAGACGGCCTCTACGTCTACGACACGGTCCAGCGGCTCAACGACGCGCGCTTCGGCGACGGCAACGTCCGCGACATCCGCAGCTACATCCGGCTCGGGCCGCTCGGCCGCGTCTTCTCGGCGGCGAGCCGCCAGGTCCTCTTGATCGACGAGATCGACAAGGCCGACCTCGAGTTCCCGAACGACATCCTGCGCGAGATCGACGAGATGCGGTTCACCGTGCTCGAGACCGGCGACGAGGTCGTCGCCCGGGAGCGGCCGATGGTGATCATCACGTCGAACAACGAGAAGGAGCTGCCCGACGCGTTCCTGCGCCGCTGCGTCTTCCATTTCATCGATTTCCCGGACGTCGCCCAGATGCGGGAGATCGTCGCGGTGCATCATCCGAACGTCGAGAAGACCCTGCTCGAGCAGGTGCTGCTCAAGTTCTACTGGCTCCGCGACCAGAAGGAGCTGCGCAAGCGCCCCTCGACCTCGGAGCTGATCGATTGGATCACGGCGCTCGTCCGCGCCGGCATCCCGCCCGCGCGGCTAGAGGCCGAGATTCCGTTCATGGGCGCGCTGCTCAAGAACGAGCAGGACACGCGCGCGATCGAGAGCTATGTCGCCCGGGGCGGCAAGACGCCGAAGACCTGGAACGAGGGCGGCGGCCTCCGGCGTTAGGCGCGGGAGCGGGAGCGGGAGTCGGACATGGTCTTCCTCGACTTCTTCTACGCGCTCCGGGAGGCCGGCCTCAAGGTCACGCTGCAGGAATGGCGCATGCTGCTGACCTGCCTCGAGAAGGGCCTCCACGACTCGAAGCTCGCCGGCTTCTACCGCGTCGCGCGCGCCTGCCTCGTCAAGAGCGAGGCCGATTTCGATACCTTCGATCTCGTCTTCGCGCGCTACTTCGAGGGCATCGAGGGGGCGATCGAGTTGTCGCCCGAGCTGCTCGAATGGCTCGCCGATCCCCGCCCCATGGAGGAGCTCTCCGAGGAGCTCCGCCTCGCGCTCGAACATCTCGATCTCGAAGAGCTGATGCGCCGCTTCAGCGAGACGATGGCCGAGCAGACCGAGCGCCACGACGGCGGCTCGCGCTGGATCGGGACCGGCGGCCGCTCGCCTTTCGGCCATGGCGGCCATCATCCGACCGGCCTGCGCGTCGGCGGTCCGGGCGGCGGCGGCATGGCGATGAAGGTCATGGAGGAACGCCAGTTCGCGGACTACCGGACCGACGTCGCCCTCGACGTCCGCAACGTCAAGCTCGCGCTGCGCCGCCTGCGCCAGCTGACGCGCAGCGACGGCCCCGCCGAGCTCGACATCGACGAGACGATCGACAAGACCTGCCGCGAGGCGGGCGAGATCGAGCTGGTCTTCCGCCCGAAGCGCAAGAACGACGTCCGCCTGCTGCTCCTGATGGACGTCGGCGGAACGATGGACCCGTATTACGAGCCGGTCTCGCGGCTGCTCTCCGCGCTCCACGAAGAGCGCGGCCTGCGCGATTTCAAGGCCTACTACTTCCACAACTGCGTCTACGAGCGCGTCTTCGAGACCGCCCAGCTGATGCGCAAGCAGTCGATCCCGACGACGGACCTGCTGCGGACCTACGGCGAGCGCTGGAAGCTCATGATCGTCGGCGACGCCGCGATGCATCCCTCCGAGCTGACCTCGGCGCGGGGCAACATCGATCCACGGCGCGAGACCGAGACCTCGGGGCTCGTCTGGCTCGACCGGCTCGAGCGGCATTTCGAGCGCAGCGTCTGGCTGAACCCCGACGACGCGCCGCAATGGGCGATGTCGGCGACCTGCCGCACGATCTCGACGCTCTTCCCGATGCATGCGCTCACGGTCGACGGGATCGAGCAGGCGGTGAAGGCGCTGGTCGGTGCGCGTCCGGAGTCGGCGCGGCCGGTGCTCGCGCCCGGGAGCGCCGGGCTTTGAAGCCGCGTCCGATCGGTCTCCTCTGCCCCGCCGGTCCGAGCGACGTCCTGCCCTCCGAATACGCGCGCCTGGCCGAATCGCTCGGCTTCGAGTCGATCTGGGTCGGCGAGCATCCGGCGATCCCCGTCCGCATCGAGCGCGACTACGTCCAGCTCGTCGACGGCCATCTGCCGTATTTCTATACGAACCTCGCCGATCCCTGGATGACGCTGGCCCACGCTGCGGGGGCGACCTCCTCGATCCGTCTCGGTACGGCGGTCGGCCTGCTGCCGCTCCGCCATCCGCTGCATCTCGCGAAGATCCTCGCGACCCTCGATCGCCAGTCGCGCGGCCGGCTCATCGTCG
>CAZFKD010000657.1:0-2330 GCA_964519695.1 uncultured Spirochaetaceae bacterium | reverse complement strand
GCCGGCGACAGACCCCGCCGGGCCGGCGACGATCGGCCCGCGAGCGACGCCGAGCGATTGCACGACGCCATGCGCTTCTTCGGCACCGATTCGAACGAGTTCCGCCACCGGCTCGACCGCATGCTGGCGGACTTCGAGACCCTGCGGCGCCGCTACGAGCAGGTGCGCACGCAGCACCACGACGCCGAACGCCAGAACGAGAAGCTCGTCGGGATGCTGCAGGAGGCCAAGCAGCAGATCGAGCTCTTGAAGGAGGAGGTCGACAAGCTCTGCGCGCCGCCCAATACCTACGGCGTCTTCATCCGGGCGAACAAGGACGGAACGTCCGAGATCTTGATGGACGGCCGCCCGATGCGCGTGAACGTGCATCCCAATCTCGATCCGTTCCGACTCGAGGAAGGCCAGTACGTCGTGCTCAACGAGGCCTTCAACATCATCGAGGGGGCCGAGTACACCCGGCGCGGCGAAGTCTGCAAGATCATCGACACGATCTCCGAAAGCCGCGTGATCGTGTCGGGGCATACCGATGAAGAGCGTGTCGTGACGCTGTCGGAGCCGCTGCGCCGCGAGAACCTGAAGGTCGGGGATCCGATCCTCGTCGATACGCGCACGCAGTACGCGTTCGAGAAGCTGCCGAAGTCGTCCGTCGAAGAGGTGATGCTCGAGGAGATCCCGAACGTCACGTACGACGACATCGGTGGCCTGGGAGACCAGATCGAGATCCTGCGGGATTCGGTCGAGCTGCCGTACATGCACCCGGAGGTCTTCCTCGAGCACAAGCTGCGGCCGCCGAAGGGCATCCTGCTCTACGGCCCGCCCGGCTGCGGCAAGACGCTCATCGCCAAGGCGGTCGCGAACAGCCTGGCGAAGCGCATCGAGCAGCGCACCGGAAAGGCGACGACTGCCTACTTCTTGAACGTGAAGGGCCCGGAACTCCTCAACAAGTACGTCGGCGAGACGGAGAGCAAGCTCCGCGACGTGTTCAAGAAGGCGCGGGAGAAGGCGTCCGAGGACGTGCCGGTCGTGGTCTTCTTCGACGAGATGGATTCGCTCTTCCGCATGCGCGGTTCGGGCATCTCTTCGGACATGGAAGCCACGGTCGTCGCCCAGTTCCTGTCGGAGATCGACGGCGTCGAGGCGCTCGAGAACGTGATCGTGATCGGCGCCAGCAACCGGCAGGACCTGATCGATCCCGCCGTGCTGCGCCCGGGGCGCCTCGACCTCAAGGTCAAGGTATCCCGTCCCGATCGCCCGGCCGCCCGGGAGATCATCAAGAAGTACCTGACGCCCGATCTCCCGCTCCACGCGGACTCGGTCGCGCGGTACGGGGGCAACAAGGCCGTCGCGTGCGACCGGATGATCGACGAGGTCATCGACAACATGTACTCGACGGGCGAGGAGAACAAGTTTCTCGAGGTGACCTACGCCAAGGGTGAGCGTGAGATCTTCTACTTCAAGGACTTCTCGTCGGGCGCCATGCTCGAGAACATCGTGGCCCGCGCGAAGCGCAAGGCCGTCAAGCTGTTGCTCGAGGGCGGTGAGCGCGGGATTACGGCCGAGCATCTGATCGAGTCGGTGCGCGAGGAGTTCAAGGAGAACGAAGATCTCCCGAACACCACGAATCCCGACGACTGGGCCCGAATCTCCGGGCGCAAGGGCGAGCGGATCATCAACGTCCGCACGCTCATCACGGGGATGGAGCGCAAGGAACAGACCATCGAGAACGTCTCGAGCGGTCAGGGTCAGTACCTGTAGGGCCGACCGGTTCTGGATCGGGCGGTCGAAGGGTGCCCCGGGCCAGCCAGCCCGGGGCACCTCCACCGCAGGAGCAGCGAAACCGCGATGGCGATTCCGACCATCATGGGCACCGAGATCGAGTTCGGGATCATGGTCAAGAACGACCCTGATTTCGATCCCATCTCGTCCTGCGTGCTGATCGTGAACGCCTATCGCGAAGATCCCGAAGGCCGGATCCTCTGGGACTACGATCAGGAGAATCCGCTGGCCGACGCACGCGGGTTCCAGGTCGAAGGCGAGAAGTACACGCCCAACCAGCAGGAGAACATCGCCCGCAACAAGACGCTGATCAACGGCGCCCGCTACTACGTCGACCACGCGCATCCCGAGTACTCGAGCCCGGAGGTCACGAACGCACGCGACATCGTGATCCACGAGAAGGCCGGCGAGCGGATCGTCGAGCTGAGTCGGCGCGAAGCGAATACGCTGCTGCCCGAAGGCGCGGAGATGTTGGTCTACAAGAACAACAGCGACCGCAAGGGCAACAGCTATGGCTGCCACGAGAACTACCTGATGGATCGGCGGACCTCGTT
>CAZFKD010000656.1:0-2343 GCA_964519695.1 uncultured Spirochaetaceae bacterium | reverse complement strand
TCGCCCGAGGCCGTCTCGCTCGTCAGCTCGGCGATGAACTCGCGCAGGCCCGGGATCTTCCCGACGTGGGCCGACTTCACGTAGACATAGAGGGAGCGCGAGACCGAGTAGCTGCCGTCCGCGACCGCCTCGAAGGTCGGCTCGACGCCGCCGATGGTCGAACCCTGGATCTTGTCCGCGTTCTGGTCGAGGAATGAGAATCCGAAGACGCCGAAGGCCTTCGCGTTGGCCTCGAGCTTCTGGACGATCAGGTTGTCGTTCTCGCCGGCCTCGACGTAGGCGCCATCTTCGCGGATCGCGTGGGCGACGCCCTGGAAGACCTTCTCGTCCTTCGCGCGCATCGCCTCGAACATTGGGATCGAGCGCGCGCCGCCCTCCATCGCGATCTCGACGAAGGCATCGCGCGTCCCCGAGGTCGGAGGGGGGCCGAGGACCTCGATCTTGACGGCGGGCAGCGACTTGTCGACGTCGCTCCAGAGCTTGTAGGGGTTGGCGACGAGCTTTCCGCCGACCGGGACCTGCTTCGCGAGGGCGAGGAAGAGCTGTTGAAGGCTCAGGTCCATGCGCGTCGAGCGCTTGCTGCTCGCGAGCACGATGCCGTCGAAGCCGATCTGGATCTCGACGATCTGCTGAACTCCATTGGCCGCGCAGAGCTCGACCTCGGAGGCCTTGATCCGCCGCGACGAGTTCGCAACGTCCGGTGTCTTCTCGCCAACGCCCTGGCAGAAGAGCTTGAGGCCACCGCCCGAGCCGGTGCTCTCGACGACCGGGGTCTTGAACTTGCCGGCCCGCCCGAAGCGCTCGGCGACGGCGGTCGAGAAGGGGAAGACGGTCGAGGAGCCCACCACGTGGATCTGGTCCCGGGCCTGGACCTCGCCCGGGATCTGCGAGATCAGCGCGGCGACCGCGAGGACGGCGAAGAGGCGGAGCGTGAGACGCATCGATCGGGTTCCTTTCTCCATCGAGTTCCAACGAGCTGCAGCGAGCACGGGCATTCGAGCCGGCCCCGAGCGCTCGGGCGGCAACTTAGGGGGACTTCATGCGTTCGGCCTGAAGGCCTGATGACAGTTCGATGACGAATGCGAAGGATCCAGGATCGTGCCGTCGATCGAAAGACATCGTTTCGCCTCACTTTCCGATCCCGGGGCGGCCCTCTACGTTCTGCCCCGGTCGCGAGGGCGAGCGACCGGGGGGAATGGATGCCGGATCGAATCCACGTCCGAGTGGAGCGGGACCTCGAGTCCCTGCGTGCGCGCGCCGTGCGGATGGCGGAGCTCTGCGAGGCGATCCTCGCCAAGAGCCTCCGGGCGGTGCGGGAACGCAGCCCCGGTCTCGCCGCCGAGGTCAAGCAGGACGACCTCGCCATCGACCAGCTCGACATCGAGATCGACGATCTCGTGCTCCAGATCCTGGCCCTCGATGCGCCGGTCGCAGCCGACCTGCGGCATGTGATCGCCATCAAGTCGATCGCGACCGACCTCGAGCGGATCGGCGACATCGCCCGCAACATCGCGGGCTGCGCGCGGCGGCTGGCGCAGCATGCCCACGTCGAGCTCGGCGAAGAGCTCGCGATCCTCGAAGAGGGCAGTCGCACCGCGCTCCGCAACGCCGTCCAGGCCTTCCGGGACCTCGACGTGAACCTCGCCCGCGCCGTGCTCGGAGCCGACGACAAGATCGACGAGCTCGAGGGGCGGATCATCCGCGGCGCGATCGGTCGGCTCTCCGAGGCGCCGGAGCATACGGAGCAGGAGATCGATCTGATCTTCATCACGAAGGATCTCGAGCGCGTCGGGGATCACGCGACCAACATCGCGGAAGAGGTGATCCTCGCGGCCGAGGCGAAGAACCTGAAGCACGCGGCGAAGCTGTCGACGCAGCCTCGTTAGGGGGCTGTCGGAGGGCGTATCCGAACGGGGTGCCTCGTGCCCCGGCCGAGCGGCGCGGGGCACGCGGGACGCTTTCGCTGAACGGTTTCGACGGTCCGCTTGCGGCAGGACGCCGACAGGTGTCGCGGCGGGACCGGGAATCGATCGGCGGCGAGTCTCTGGAAGGGGTTGGGGCGCTTCAGCTGGATTTGCGTTCGGTTTCGAGCAGGGCGAGGGCTTGCTCGACGGAGCCTTCGGTCTGGCGGAGCAGGCCCTGGGCGCGCTTTTCGTCGATGCCGCCGAGCTCGGCCAGGATGCGCACGGCGCGTTCGCGGAGCTTGCTCGAAACGGGCGAAACGTGGGTCATGTGATGGCCACGCACGCGGCCCATGCGGACCATGACGGCGGTCGACAACGCGGCGAGGATCATCTTCTGGGCGAGGCCGCCCTTCATGCGCGTCGAGCCCGTCACGACCTC
>CAZFKD010000655.1:0-2353 GCA_964519695.1 uncultured Spirochaetaceae bacterium | reverse complement strand
TCTACGCCGGTCCCTTCACACCGCGCGCGCCCGACATCGTGCTCGAGCTCGCCCTCGATGCCGGCCACGGCCTCTCCCTCGTCCCGACACCCTGGGCGGAGGGCGGGCCCCAGGGCGAGGGCATCCCGAGCGTGCGAGTCCTGGGACCCGACGCGTACGAGGGCGGACGCGGACGCGGCATGAACGGCACCCATCGCGGGGAGGGCGTCTTCATCGCCTGCTCGCCCGAGCTCGGCGGACTCGCGCCGCCCCGCGGACTCGCGGCGGTCGCCCCTTGGCTCGCGCAGGTGATGGGTCTAGCCTGGGCCGCCGATGGCGCGGTCCTGGCGGCTCCGGGAGCGCGCGAGGCCCTCGTCTACGGCGAGGACGAGGAAGCGATGGTGGCGGAACGGCTGCGGGCGCTCGGATATCTCGAATGACGGGACCCGCCCTGTCGCTCGTCTTCCCGGCCTGGAACGAGGCCGAGAACCTGCCGCTGCTGCTCGAGAGCGCCCTCGCGATCGGGAACGAGCTCGGCGTCGTCTTCGAGATCGTGATCGTCGACGACGGCTCGGCGGATGCGAG
Source organism: uncultured Spirochaetaceae bacterium (assembly GCA_964519695.1). Taxonomy (GTDB): domain Bacteria; phylum Myxococcota_A; class UBA9160; order UBA9160; family UBA4427; genus UBA4427. The sequence goes on along the minus strand of CAZFKD010000655.1, from coordinate 1,789 downwards.
TCGGGCGCTGCTCGATGAGTGGTGTCGCCGCGACGCGCGGATTCGCGCCGTGCACCACGCCGAGAATCTCGGCTACGGGGCCGCGCTGCGGGCGGGCCTGCAGAGCGCTCGCGGCGAGCTCGTCTTCTTCAGCGACGCCGATCTGCAATTCGATCTCGCCGAGATCCGCCACCTGCTCGCCCACGCAGCCGACTGCGAGATCGTCGCGGGCTACCGCGCGCCGCGGCGCGACCCGTGGCTGCGGCGGATCATCGCGGCGGCCTGGGGAGCGCTGGTCCGGGTGCTCTTCGACCTGCCCGTGCGCGACATCGACTGTGCCTTCAAGATCTTCCACCGCTCCGTGCTCGAGGCGATTCCGATCCGATCGGTCGGGGCGTTCATCAATACGGAGATCCTGGTCCGCGCGCGGGCGGCGGGATTCCGGATCCAGCAGGTGCCCGTCAGCCATCGCCGGCGCCGCTCGGGACGCCAGACGGGCGGGCGGCCGCGCGTGATCTTGCGCGCGCTCGTCGAGCTCGCCCAGCTCCACGCGACGCTCCATCCGCCGGATCCGCAGCGATTCCCGCCGATCGCCGGCGCGCGAACCCGACCCGGCCCGGAAATCGGGCTCGAGGGCTAGCGGGCCGATGCGGCTGCTGCTGGTCGGCGCCTTCGCGTATCCCCACGACCAGGGCTCGCAGGTCTATTTCCAGGAGCAGGCCCTCGCCCTGCGCGCGGCGGGCGTCGAGGTCGAGGTGCTCTGTTACGGCCCGGGCCCGGCCGGAGCGCTGGCCCGGCCAGCAGCCCATCCGCTGACCGATCTGCCCTTCCATTCGCTCCCGGCCTGGGCCGTGCCGGCCTCCCGCCGCTCGGGCCCCCAGGCCGCCAAGCTCTTCGCGGATCTCTGGCTCGCCGCTGCCCTTCGCCGACTCGTCGCGGCGCGACGGGATCCGTTCGGACTCGGCGAGAGCGCGCCCGGAAGATCGGACGAGACGACCGGAGCTGCGTCAGAAAATTCGTCGAAGCTCGCGTCATGGGCCGCGGCGACGCGCGTGTCATCCGCGTCATCCTGCCCCGAGCGGCCGCTGCCATCGCCGGGGGGCAACGCGACCCGAGGCGCCGGAAGGCCCTTCGACGCGATCCTCGCCCACAACGCCGAAGCAGCCCTGCTCGCCCTTCACGCTCTCCCGCGCGGCCGTCCCCCGGTCGTCTACTGCGCCCATACCCTGCTCGAGAACGAGCTCCCAGAGTACTTCAAGTCACCGAATTCAAACCTTTTTTTGAGCCAGTTCCCGGGGCCTGGGTCGAGCGGGGCGCTGCCCGCAGATGCCCCCCGCAGATCGGGCGCGGACGCCGCCACGGCCCCGGATCGCCGAAAGCCGGGTCGTTCGTCCGTCGCCATGACGCAGTCCGCCATCGCGCGTCTCGGTCGCGTCATCGACCGGCACATCGCCGCCCGCGTCGACGGCTGGATTGCTTTGACGCAGAGCACGAGCCGCGTCATGAGTGCATCGGGCACGGCGCCTGGACGCCTCATCCAGCCCCCGGTCCCGGCGCTCCATGACGCGGAGCAGATCTCCGTTGCGGGCTCGCCGACGCGGAAATGGACGCGGCCCGTGGCGGCGAACGTCGCGCGATCCCATGGGCTGCAGCCCGGTGGTTATTTCCTCTACAGCGGCAATCTCGATCCCTACCAGGACCTGGCGCTGCTCGAAGCGGTCGCGCGCGCGCGTCATCGCTGGGACCGCGCCGCGGGCGAGCGTGGATGCGGAGCGGCGCCGGGCGCGCGCGTCGACCGGGTCCCGGGCAG
>CAZFKD010000654.1:1555-2356 GCA_964519695.1 uncultured Spirochaetaceae bacterium | reverse complement strand
CGGACGTGCGCGTCGAGACTCGCCGGCGCGTACGACGACGTGCTGCGCGCACGTCCATTACATCTCAACCCGCGCCGCTCGCCCGGGCCACTCGGGGCGGCTTTGCGGAGCGGGCATCTCACGGCCTGCGTTCTGGGTGGGGTGGTGGCCGAGCTTCTCGGGCGATTGGGCTCGCGATCGGAAGGTTGCTGTTCGTCTCGAGAGTCGCGGGCTCTTGTGCGCGGGTCAGAAGAGGTTCTCTTCGGTCTGGGAGAGGGGGATCAGGTAGAAGAGGGCGGGGAAGGGGGGATCGGCCTGCTTCACGGTCTCGAAATAGCGCCGGAGCAGGTCGCCCATGCGGGTCTTGCGGTGGTACCAGCTCTCGGAGGCGCGGGCAGCGGGGACGTGGTCCGAGAGGCCGAGGGCGGCGGTCTCGTAGTAGGCGCGGATGTCGAGCAGGAGCTCGCCGATCGGACCGCCGGCGTACTCGACGGCGTTCCAGGGGGCGCCCTCGACCACGGCGACGAAAGGCCGGATCGCTTCGGGTATTTCGTCGGCGTCGACGACCCGGCCGACCTGGGGCGCGCCCGTTCGGGCGAGGCCGCGTTCGTAGGCGGGGCGCAGCGCGCGGGCCTCGGCGATCGCCGGTGCCTCGGTCGGGTCGAGGCGTGGCGGGATCGGGCAGGCCAGCGGCTGATCGGCCTCGTCCTCGATCACGTCCGGGAAGTCGACGATGAGCGGCTCGTCCGCCGCCGCCGATCCGGGCGGAGAGGACGGCACGGACGGCGACGACGGCGCGTCGAGCAGCGCGAACGCCGCGTC
>CAZFKD010000654.1:0-1545 GCA_964519695.1 uncultured Spirochaetaceae bacterium | reverse complement strand
CTGATAGGCGGGGTCGAGCGGCTTGCCGAGCGGTCGGCCGAGCGGGAACTCGCAGTAGAGACCGCGCGGCGGACCGATGCCCTCGGCCTGCTTCCGATTCGAGAGCAGGGAGACGGTCGCGATGCCGGCGGCTTCGAGGGCGCGTGCGAGCGTACTCACGGTACGCGTGCACATCGGTCAGACGGGCGTCAGCAGCGCGACGTCGACGCCGTCGCGCCGCAGATCGGCGGCGAGGCGCGGGCCCGTATCGAGCAGGAAGGTGCCGAGCTCGAAGGTCGAGCCGATGAACGAGGCATGGCGCGGGGCGACCCGGCCGATCGCCCCTCCACGCTCCATCTCGGCGAGGCGATCGATCGGGTAGACGACGTTGCGATCGAGGGCGAAGCCGGAGCGGTCGAAGTTCGTGCTGTTGTGGGCGAGCAGCAGGCGGTCGTCGTCGCGGTCGAAGAGGCGGTAGTCGTGGGTCTGGTCGGCCCAGGGCTCGCCGGGATGGGCGAGGGCGGCGGTCGTCACGATCGCGACGGTCGCCTGCGCGAGCGGCGGCGGCGCCACTCGCGAGACGGGTGAAAAGTCGAGGCCGGGCGGGATCGCCCCGACGCGGGCGCGCAGGTCGGAATCGGCGGACATGGCGGGTTCGTCCTCGCGTGCTGAACCGGGCGCGAGCTTAACGAAGCATCGCTGGGATCGAAACGCGGATGCGGCCTGCCGTGCCGGACGACGAATGTGTCGCGGGCGGCCCCGCGCGGACAGGCGGGTTCAGACGGCGCCCGAACGAGCGCGCAGGAACTCGACGAAGAAGCGCACCCCGCCGATCGGCTCGACCTCGTGGGGGACCTGGGGCGCGACGATGCCGTCGCGGCCGGGAAAGAGCCGCTCTTCGCGCACCTCGGGCTCGAGCACGCGGTAGCGGAGCGCGCCCTCGAGCACGCAGATCCGTCCCCAGACGCCCGCCTTCGTCGTGTGTCGGCGTAGGAGCGCGGCGGGCACCGATGTCTCGTCGAAGATCGGCGTCTGGCGGTAGGCTTCGAGATCGTCCGGTAGCATCGGCACGCGGGCGAGCGTCGCAGCCGATCGCCGGCGTCGCCAGCGCGCCCGGGAAAGCGAATCGTTCGATGACCTCGATGCAGGATCAGATCCAGCGGGCGCTCGCCGCCAGCGCCGCCCTCGTCTCCACGCCCGCGGCGATCGCGGCCACGCCGGAAATCCGGGAAACCGGGGAGGGCGCGCTCCCTTCGCGCTTCCAGGTGACGGCCCTGGCCGCTGCATCGATCGCCGCGGCGGGGGCGGAGATCGCGCGCTTCGCGGCGCCGTCGCGAACGGATTGTGCGCCCGCTTCGCCGGAGGGCGGTCGACCCTCTCGCGTCGAGGTGGATCGGCGGCTCGCGTCGAGGTGGTTCGGCTTCTCGATCCGGCCGCAGGGCTGGGCGCTGCCTTCGCCCTGGGATCCCATCGCCGGCGACTACCGGACCCGCGATGGATGGATCAGGCTGCACACCAATGCGCCGCATCATCGGCGCGCGGCGTTGGCGGTCCTCGGCGTTGCCG
>CAZFKD010000653.1:0-2358 GCA_964519695.1 uncultured Spirochaetaceae bacterium | reverse complement strand
CGACTGGCTGCGAGCCGCGCGCGAGCGCGTGCGCGTGTTCGCCCAGTACGACGGTCCGTTCGAGGAGCGCGCCGACGTCGTCGTGGTCGGTTCGGGGCCGTGCGGCGCCGTCGCCGCCTATGAGCTCGCCCGGGCGGGCAAGGACGTGATCCTCGTCGAAGAGGGCCCGCCCTTCACCGTCCGCGACTTCGAGCTCGACGGCAATCTCTCGATGACCCGCACGATGCGCGAGGGCGGCCTGCGGACGACCCGCGGCACGATCATGCCGACGATGCAGGCGGTCGCCCTCGGCGGCGGCTCGCTCGTCAACTCGGCGATCTGCGTCCGGCCGCCGGACTCCGTCTTCGAGCGCTGGGCGTCGGGCTTCGATCTCGAGCGGACGAATCGCGCCCATCTCGATCCCCATTTCGATGCGATCGGCGAGTTCCTCGGCATCGCACCGACGCCCGATGCGGTCCAGGGGCGGCGCAATCTGCTCTTTCGCGACGCCTGCCGGACGCTCGGCATCTCGAGCGAGCCGATCGAGCGCAACGTCCGGGGCTGCCGCGGCAGCGGCGAATGCTTCACCGGCTGTCGCAGTCGCGCGAAGCAGAGCATGGACATCAGCTATGTGCCGGGCGCGCTGCGCGCCGGCGCACGCGTCTTCACGAGCCTCAAGGTCGAGGCGATCCGCCATGCGGGCCGGCGCGCGACGGGCGTCGCGGGCCACGTCGTCGTGCCCTTCTCGGGCGGGGGCCGCTCGGGTCGAACCCACCGCTTCCGCATCGACGCGAAGGCCGTGGTCCTCGCCGCCGGCTGCACCGCGACGCCGGGGCTGCTCCGCGAGAGCGGCGATCTGGCGAACCTCTCGGGCCAGGTCGGGCGCAACCTGCAATTCCATCCGGGCGTCGCGATCGCCGGCGTCTTCCCCGAGGCCGTCGATCCGCAGTTCGGCGCGACCCAGGGCTATCAGAGCCTCGCCTTCCTGGGCGAGGGCTTCAAGCTCGAGACGCTGTGGGCGCCGCCGCCGCTGCTCTCGATGCGCTTCCCGGGGATGGGTGCGGAGCTGCAGGCACGTTATGCGGAGCTGCCGCGCATGGCGGTCTGGGACGCGATCGTGAGCGCGAACCGCTCGCTCGGCGAGGTGCGTACACGGCCCTGGAACTCGCATCCGGTGCTCCACTGGCGCCTGCATCCCGCCGACCTCGCGATCCTGCGCCGGGCGCTCTTCGTGATCGCGGAGCTCTTCTTCGCGGCCGGTGCGACGAAGATCCTGCCCGGCGTCGGCGGCATCGCCGAGCAGATCGAGCGGCGCGAAGACGCGCGCATCCTCGACTCGGAGGCGGTGCGCGCGGAAAATCTCGTGATGGGCGGCAATCACGTCTTCTGCACGACGCGCATGCACGGCGATCCGACCCGGGGCGTCGTCGACGAGGACGGCCGCTGCCACGACTTCGAGAATCTCTACATCGCGGACACCGGGATCTTCCCGCAATGCCCGTCGGTCAACCCGATGTGGACCGGCATGGCGCTGGCCCGGCGCCAGGCGCTGGCCCTCGCCGAACGCCTTTGATTCTGGTCGTAAGTCGATGGAATTGAAGATTTTTTTCGTGGTCTTGCGCGGCCGGGGGCGGCTGCTCGGGCGGATCGTGCAGGGGAGCGGCAGAGTTCGCTTCAGGTCCGCGGCGAGCCGGCCGATGCAGCGCCCATGCGACTGCGTCCCGAGCTTGCCCGCGCTGGCTGGATCCGGAGCCTGATCCTGGTTTCGGTCGCGATGCTGTGGACGAGCGCCGCGGGCGCGTCCGATCCCGACGCGAGCATCCGCGGCAACTACCGCGGCCTGTGTCGGCGCCTGACCAAGCAGATCGAGTACTACGACAAGCAGATCCGTCCCCTCGCGATCGCGCGCCGCGACCGCACCTGGGAGGCCGCGACGGATGCCCACCTGACACGGCTCTGGAACAGGCGCGCGGACCTCTGCCCCGAATACGGCAAGGAGCGCGCCCGGATCCTGCTTGCGATCGACCGGATCCGCGCCTTCAACCGGATGCTGGCCCGAGCCGGCCGCGCGGCTGCCCAGTACTTCTCGGGGGGCGCGGTGCCCTGATTCGGCGCCGGTCCGATCCGGCCCTCCCGTCGTCGGGCCGGAGCTGCGGGATGCCACGCCGCGGCGCGGGTCCCTCGGCGACCGATCGCCTAGACTGCCCGGCGATGCCCGAGATGCCGTTCGCCGACCGAAACGCCTTGCCCGGGAAGCGCCGTCGCCCGCGCCCACTGCGGCTCGCGCTGGCGCTGCTCGCGGCGATCGCGGTCGCGTCGCCCGGCATCGCGCGCGCGGGCGAGGGCGGCGAAGCGCGCTTCAAGCGTCGAGAGTCGCTC
>CAZFKD010000652.1:0-2362 GCA_964519695.1 uncultured Spirochaetaceae bacterium | reverse complement strand
CGCGGACGAGGCCGGCGTCGAGCTCGATCGCGTCGCCTTTCTCGTTCGCTGAAGCGTCCATCGGGCGATCGCCGGTCTGTGCTTCGCTATACCCGAGCTCGCAACTGAACGAGGAGATATCCATGGAGCTCGGCAAGCTCGCCGTCTGGGCCTCGGTCGAAGGGCAGGAGCTCGGTCCCGCGATCGAAACCGCCCAGCGCATCGAGAGTCTCGGCTACTCGGCGCTCTGGCATCCGATGGCGATGCGCCGCGATCTCTTCGTGATCGCGGCCTCGCTGCTCGCGAATACGCAGAAGCTGATCCTCGCGACCGGCATCATCCCGATCTTCGAGCGCGTGCCCGCCGTGATGGCGGCCGGGCAGCGCAGCCTCGACGAGCTCTCGGGCGGGCGCTTCCTGCTCGGGCTCGGCGTCTCGCATGCGCCGATCGTCGAGGGGGCCCACGGTCTCGTCTACGGTCCGCCGCTCGCTTCGATGCGCGACTATCTCGAGCGCATGGATCGAGGCCCCGATTTCTCGGCGCTGCTCGGCTTGCCGAAGGATCCGGCGACGGCCGCGAAGCCCGTCGCGCAGACCGGGCCGCCCAGGGTCCTCGCGGCCCTCGGGCCGAAGATGCTCTCGCTCTCGCGCGACCGGGCGCAGGGGGCCCATCCGTATTTCATGCCCGCCGAGCATACGCGCGACGCCCGGGCGATCCTGGGGCCCGATGCCTGGCTCTGTCCCGAGGTCAAGGTCGTGCTCGAGACCGATCCGCGGCGGGCGCGGGACGCGGCGCGCGCTGCCGGCGCCGTCAACATCTCGCTCGAGAACTATCGCAAGACCTGGCGCCGCTACGGCTTTGGCGACGAGGACTTCGCGAACGGCGGATCCGATCGCCTGATCGACGGCCTCGTCGGCTGGGGAACGCCCGAGCAGATCGAGCGATTCGTGCGCGCCCATCTCGATGCCGGCGCGACGCAGGTCTGCATCCAGTTCGTGAACCCGAGCGGACAGGACGCGGGGCTCCACTGGGAAGCGATCGAGGCGCTGGCGCCGATCCACACCGGGATCCGCTAGTCGACGCGGTTCGTCGTCCGGCCCGCGCTTCGCAGCTTCGAGACGTGGGCGAGGTGGGAGAGGGCGCCGCCGTCGACGCGCAGGACCTGGCCGGTGATGAAGGCGGATTCGTCCGAGGCGAGGAAGAGGACGAGGTTCGCCACGTCCTGCGGCGTGCCGAGGCGCGGCGTCAGGCATTCGGCGAGCAGCAGTGCCTGCACCTCCTCGGGCACGACGCGCGCGAGCGAGGGCGACGCGATGTGGGCCGGCGAGACCGCGTTGCAGCGGATGCCGTCCTTCCCGAAGGCCGTCGCGACCGAGAGCGAGAGCGCGTTCAACCCGGCTTTCGCTGCCGAGTAGGCGTTCAGCGAGAGATCGCCGGCGAGCGCGGAGTTCGACGTCGTATTGACGATCGAGCCGCCGCCGCTCGCGATCATGTGCGGCACGGCGTGCTTGCAGCCGAGCATCGCGCCGCGCAGGTCGACGGCGAGGGTGCGGTCCCAGACCTCGACCTCGAGATCGAGCAGGCTGGCGTCGCGGCGCTGATGGTCGGGGCTGGTCAGCGCGGCGTTGTTGTGGAGGACGTGGAGCGCGCCCCAGCGCGCGACGGTCGCCTCGATCGCGGCGCGGATCTCCGCTTCGGCGCTGACGTCGGCGCGGATCGCGAAGGCGTCGCCACCCGCCGCGTGGATGCCCGCAGCGACGCGTTCCGCGCCTTCGAGATCGAGGTCGACGAGCGCGACCGCCGCGCCTTCGCGGGCGAGGGTCTCGGCCGTCGCGCGGCCGATGCCCGAAGCGGAGCCGGTCACGATCGCGACCTTGCCGGCGACCCGTCCGCGGCGCGTCTGCGCCGCCTCCTTCGAAGGAATCGTCATCTCAGAGCCCCAGCAGCTTCGCGGTGTTGGTGCGACCGATCTTCTGCAGCTCGTCGTCGGCGAGCGCGCGGCCGCGCAGGAAATCGAAGGGCTTCGCGACACCTTCCGGATGCGGGTAGTCGGAGCCGAAGAGCACGCGGTCCGCGCCGAGCAGATCGATCAGCCCGCGCAGATCGTCGTCGTCGAAGGGCGCGACGGAGACATGCCGCTTGAAGATCTCGCTGGGCCGGTCGTCGATCGGCCCCCCGAGCCAGTGCCCGAACTGCCCGGTCTTCTGCGCCTTGTCCATCACGCGCAGCAGATAGGGCACCCAGGCCGAGCCGTTCTCGACGCTGACGGCCTGGAGCGTCGGGAAACGCCCGAAGAGGTTGTGCAGGACGAGGGCGGCGAGGGTGTCCATGATGGGCCGCTCCCAGAAGACGGCGCGCTGGAAGGCCGACTGGCGATGGGCGG
>CAZFKD010000651.1:591-2378 GCA_964519695.1 uncultured Spirochaetaceae bacterium | reverse complement strand
TCGGTCGCCGGCACGCGCTGGACGCGGTGGACGCCCTTTTCGTATTTGAGGCGGCTGAAGACGTCCTGGCCCTCGAACTTGGCGATGATCTCCTTGAGGCCGCCGCCGTCGGTCTCGGAGTACGAGAGCGGCTCGATCTTCCAGCGCCGCCCTTCCGCATAACGCGAGTACATGCGGTAGAGCTCGGCCGCGAAGAGGGCGGCCTCGTCACCGCCGGTCCCGGCGCGGATCTCGAAGATCGCGTTCTTCTCGTCGTTCGGGTCCTTGGGCGTCAGCAGGATGCGCAGCTCGAGCTCGAGCTTCTCGATCGCGTCCTCGAGCCGTTCGACCTCGGAGCGGGCGAGCTCGGCGAGCTCGGGATCGTCGTCCTCCAGCATGCGCTGCGAGTCGGCGAGCTCGGCGACGGCGGCCTCGTAGCGGCCGCCCACCTCGATCAGCGGCCGCAGCGCGCCGAGGCGGCGACCGAGCTTCTCGATCGCGCCCTGCTGCTTCGCGGTCTGCGGATCCGAGAGCTGGGTCTCGATCTCGCGCGAACGCGCTTGCGCTTCGGCGATCCGCTCGAGAAAATCGGCCACGGGACGTTCGAATCCCCTTCGATCAGGCGATCAGGCGATCACAGGTAATCAAGAGTTCATCGACTCGAGGAACTCCGCGTTCGTCGACGTCTTCTCGATCTTCCCCATCAGGAACTCCATCGAGTCGACCGGCGAGAGCGGGGAGAGCACCTTGCGCAGGATGTACATCCGGTTGAGGGTGTTCTCGTCCATGAGGAGCTCCTCACGGCGCGTCGCCGAGCGATTGATGTCGATCGCCGGATAGGTGCGCCGGTCGGCGAGCTTGCGGTCGAGCACGATCTCGCAGTTGCCGGTGCCTTTGAACTCCTCGAAGATGACCTCGTCCATGCGCGAGCCCGTATCGATGAGCGCGGTCCCGACGATCGTCAGGCTGCCGCCTTCTTCCACGTTGCGCGCTGCGCCGAAGAAGCGCTTCGGCTTGTGGAGCGCGTTCGAGTCGACACCGCCCGAGAGGATCTTGCCCGAATGGGGCACGACGGTGTTGTGGGCGCGGGCGAGACGCGTGATCGAGTCGAGCAGGATGACGACGTCGCGGCCGTGCTCGACGAGGCGCTTCGCCTTGGCGATCACCATGTCGGCGACCTGGACGTGGCGCGTCGCCGGCTCGTCGAAGGTCGAGGAGATGACCTCGGCCTTCACCGTCCGCTGCATGTCGGTCACTTCCTCGGGCCGCTCGTCGATCAGCAGCACGATCAGGTAGACCTCGGGATGCGCCTCGGCGATGGCGTTGGCGATGTCCTTGAGGAGCATCGTCTTGCCGGCCTTGGGCGGCGAAGTGATCAGCGCGCGCTGACCTTTTCCGAGCGGCGCGATCAGGTCGATGATGCGCGTCGTCATGCCGCCCGACTTGGTCTCGAGCGTGAACTTCTCCTGCGGATAGAGCGGCGTCAGGTTGTCGAAGAGGATCTTGTGCTTCGCGTTGCGCGGCTCTTCGAAGTTGATCGACTCGACCTTCAGGAGGGCGAAATAACGCTCGCCTTCCTTGGGCGAGCGGACCTGGCCCTCGACGGAATCGCCGGTGCGCAGATTGAAGCGCCGGATCTGGGAGGGCGAGACGTAGATGTCGTCGGGGCCCGCGAGGTAGTTCTGGTCCGGAGCGCGCAGGAAGCCGAAGCCGTCCTGCAGGATCTCGAGCACGCCCTCGGCGAAGATCCGGCCGCGGTTCTCGGTCTGGGTCTTCAGGATCGCGAAGATCAGGTCCTGCTTGCGCAG
>CAZFKD010000651.1:0-581 GCA_964519695.1 uncultured Spirochaetaceae bacterium | reverse complement strand
GTCCATCGACTCCGCGAGCTTCATCAGCTCGGGCATCGACTTCTCTTTCAGCTCGCGGACATAGATCGTCTCGGAGGGGTCGTCCGACTGGTTTTCGAGGTCGGCTTCTTCTTCGGCGAGCTCCGCGTCGCTCGGCAGGTAGTCGCGCTTGGGCGCGTCGCCGCGTCCCCCACGGTGGATCGGGCCACCGCCGCCACCACCACCGCCACCACCGCCACCGCCGCTTCCGCCCTGGCTGCGCGAGCGACGCCCGCGACCGCGGCGATTGCGGTTGGTGTTCTGGGGACCGGATCCGGATCCGTCCTTGCTGCTGCTCTCGGTCAGGCGCTCACTGCTCACGAGGATCTCTCTCTGTGGGTCTCGAAGGGTTGTTGGAATCAGGGGTGGGGAATCGGGTCGGGTTCGACCGTCGATACGTCCGGGGGAGAAGAGGGCTGGACGTTGGATTTCGGTTGTCGGGGGCGACCGGGTCGTCGCGCCGTCCGGATCGTCGCTTCAAGCTCGAACCGGTCGCTCATCGCGCTTCTGTCGTCAGGGTCGTCAGGGTCGTCGAGCTGGTCGTGATTCACGCGCGGGGGCGG
>CAZFKD010000650.1:0-2379 GCA_964519695.1 uncultured Spirochaetaceae bacterium | reverse complement strand
GCCAGCTTCGCGGCGATGCGCGAGCCCGGCGAGCCGTCGAAGCCGAGCACGATGGGACCCGTCAGCGGCGCACCGCTCGGCACCAGGATCGTCGACTTGCTGGTCTTGCGAAGCACCGTCTCCGCCGTGTGTCCGACGAGCGCGTTCTTCTCCCGGCTTCCGGCGCTGTTGCGACCGATCACCAGCAGGTCGGCCGCCTGGACGCGTTCGACGATCCGATCGTCGCAGGGCCCTTGCAGGACCTCGCAGGTCGCATCGAGGCCCTCGCTGCGCGCGCGCTCGTTGAAGCGCCTCGCGACGGCATCGGCGCGCGCGCGGTAGTAGGACGCGACTTCGGCCTCGGGAAAGGGCGGGAGATTCAGCCCGGAGCCCGCGGGCGCCCGGAAGCGGCGTTCGTCGACCACGGAGATGGCGGAAAGCCGGATGCGCAATCGCGAGGCGAGACCCATCGCCGTCTGCTCAGCCGCGTTGCCGTCGTCTGAACCGTCCGTCGCTACCAGAATCGTCTCAATCATGTCGTGCTCTCCCGATGATCCCGGACTGGGATTTGGAACGCGCCCGCAGGATCGGCCGAACGTCCCCGAAGGTTTCGACCTTTGGGGGGATGAATCTCACGCGGGCCGAGCTTAGTTGACCCCCGTGGGTGATGCAATCGGGAGCCGTGCCTCTCGGCCGGTGGTAGGGTCGGGACGTGCAGAGCCCGCCGGACCCTTCTTCGCCGCAATCCCTGCCGTCCAGCCCGGTCCTCGAGGCCGATAGCGGCGCCGACCCGGCGAGCTCGGTCGGCTGGGGACTCGAACGCCCTGCCCTCGGCCTGTCGCTCGGAGGGGCCCCGCCCGGCGATCCCGATTCGAGCCGGCTGCGCTGGGTCGAGCAGGCCGAGGCGCTCGGACTCCACTCGGTCTGGCTACCGGAGATGCATTTCGAGCGCGGCGTCTGCCCGGCCCCGCTGCTCGAGCTCGCCCGCTTCGCGCCGATGACGCGCCGGCTGCGGCTGGGAACGACCTCGCTGCTCCTGCCGCTCCACCCGCCCGATGCGCTCGCCGCCGAGATCGCCGCCCTCGACCAGCTCTCGGGCGGAAGAACCCTGATCGGGCTCGGGCGCGGATTCCAGAAGCGGATGCTCGAGGCGTTCCGCGTCCCGCCGGCCCAGAAACGGGATCGCTTCGACGAGGCGCTCCTGCGCATGCGGGCGTGCTGGGCCGAGGGGCAGGACCGGGGAAACGCCTTCGCTTCTCTTCAACGCCCGCATCCGCCGCTCGCGGTCGCAGCATTCGGTCCGAAGGGGCTCGCACAGGCCGCGCGACACGGGCTTCCCTACCTCGCGTCGCCGGTCGAGACGCTGGAGCAGATCGCCGAAAACCAGCGGCTTCACCGCGAGGGCTGGGCCGATCGATCGCGACGACCCCTTTCGCTGGTGATGCGGACGGTGTTCGTCTCCGACAGCGAGCGCGAGCTCGAAGCCATCCGGGCGCGCCTCGCGAGCGAGCTTCCGACCCGCCGTGCGGGACTTCCCGAGGCGGTGAACGCCGCCATCGATGCGCCGCTCGAGAGCCGGGTGCTGATCGGGACGCCGACGGACGTCACGGCTCGGCTCGCCCGGGATCGGGCCCGGCTGGGGATCGACCTGCTGATCGTCCGGCCGCAGCTCGCGGGCATCGAGCGCGAGGTCCTCGAGCGCTCGCTCGACTGGCTCGCGCGAACCGTCTGGCCCTCGGTTCTATCGGGGGACGCGCCCGGCTGAAGACGCTCGCCCGTCGGCGCCGGACAGTCGTCAGTCGTCAGTCGTCGGCGCGGGTGAACGTCACGAAGGCCATGCTGGGGCGCTTCGAGGACTCGCGCATCGCGAACTGGATCGTGTCGAAGGTCCAGCCCTCGGCGAACACGGCGTTCAGGACCTTCTCGATCTCCTCGTCCGAGACGTTCGCGATCTCGACCACCTTGTACCGCATCGCCGCGGGGCCTCCTTTCGAAAAGCCGAAGTCGGCTAGAGCCGCTCGGCCAGCTCCATCGCTGCGTAGGTCAGGATCAGATCCGCACCGGCCCGCTTGATCGAGACGAGCGACTCCTCCATCGCGCGATCGCCGTCGATCCAGCCGCGCTCGGCCGCGGCCTTGACCATCGCGTACTCGCCCGAGACGTGATAGGCGGCGAGCGGAACGTCGAAGCTCCGGCGCGCATCCGCGAGGATGTCGAGATAGGCGAGCGCGGGCTTCACCATCAGCATGTCCGCGCCCTCCTCGAGATCGAGACGCATCTCGCGCAGGGCCTCGCGGCGATTCGCCGGATCCATCTGATAGCCGCGGCGATCGCCGAACTCGGGCGTGCTCTCGGCGGCATCGCGGAAGGGGCCGTAGAAGGCGCTCGCGTACTTCGCCG
>CAZFKD010000649.1:0-2383 GCA_964519695.1 uncultured Spirochaetaceae bacterium | reverse complement strand
CGCGCCCACAACCCCGAGCTCTCGAAGATGATCGAGCCCGTCGCCCGGGCGCGGCGAGAGCCCTTCGTCCGGATCTTCGAGCGCGCCCGGCTGCGGGGCGAGATCGCGGACGACGTCGATCTCGGTCTGGCGGCGGATCTCGTGCTCGGTCCCATCTCGGTGACGCTCTTCTTCCGCGGCGGCGTGCTCTCGCCGAGGATGGTCGATCCGATCGTCGACCTCGCCCTCTCGGGCATCTCGAAGCGGACCTAACGCGGATCGTCCGCAACGGGCGCCGCGGTCGCGCCGAAGCGCGCCCGCAGCACGTGCTTAAGGATCTTGCCCGTCGCGTTGCGCGGCAGCGCTTCGACGAGCTCGAGCTGCTCCGGAATCTTCTGCACCATCAGCTCGCGCGCGCGCAGGAACGCCTGCATCTCCTCGAAGGCGAGCGGCTCGTCCGCGCTTTCGCAGACCACGACGGCGCAGCAGCGCTCGCCCGTCCGCGCATCGGGCAATCCGATCACCGCGACCTCGGCGACCTTCGGATGGGTGTAGAGCAGATCCTCGACCTCCCGGGCCGGGATGTTCTCGCCCTTGCGGATGATCACGTCCTTGCGCCTGCCCGTGATGACGACGAAGCCCTCGGCGTCGATGAAGCCGAGGTCGCCGGTGCGGAAATAGCCGCGCGCGTCGAAGGCCGCCGCATCGAGCGACGCATCGAGATGGCCGCGGCAGACGTTCGGTCCGCGCACGCGCAGCTCGCCGGACTCGCCGGGCGCGGCGAGGGTCTCGTCTTCGCGGACGACACGCAGGTCGATCTCCGGGAGCGCCGGGCGCCCCTCGCTGCCGGCCTTCTTCGCGGCGGGATCGTGGATCGAGACCATCGTCAGGTTCGGCGCTTCCGTGAGGCCCCAGCCCGAGCAGATGCCCGCGCCGCCGAACTCGGCGACGAGATCGAAATGGAGCTGCGGCGGCTTCGGGGCACCGCCGCCCGGGAAGGCGCGCAGGTGCGGGAAAAGCGGCGGATCACTGCAGGCGCGGGCGGCGCGCAGATAAGCCTCGTGGAAGACCGTGCCGGCGGTGCCGAGGGTGACGCCGTGGCGGCGCAGGACGGCCATCGTGTCCGGCGCCGTGAAATGTTCGATCAGGATCTGGCAGGCGCCGGTCGCGAGGCCGGCGATGAGCCAGGCGAAGCCGCCGATATGCGTGAAGGGAAAGACGAAGGCGATGCGGTCCTCGGCGCGCAGGTCGAGGCCGAGGGCCATGCCCTTCGCGGCGGCCGCGAGGCTCGCGTCGGTGTGGAGTGCGCCCTTCGGATCGGCGGTGGTGCCCGAGCTGTAGAAGAGCCAGCGGATCGGGAGGTCGGCGGCCGGCACGGCTTTGGGCGGGGGAGGCAGGGCTTCGGCCTTCTCGGTCGCCAGAGGAATCCGTCCGCCGAGCTCGGGTACGCCGGGCAGGCCGTCGTCGACGACGAGGGTCGCGAGGCCGGGGGCATCGGCGGCGACCTCCTGAGCCATCGCTGCGTAGTCGAAGCCGCGCCAGACGCCCGGGGTCACGAGCAGCGCCGGCCGGGCCTGGCCGACGATGAAGCGGAGCTCCCGGCCCCGGTAGATCGGCAGGATCGGATTCTGGACGGCGCCGAGGCGGGCGAGGGCACCGACCAGGACGAGCGCCTCGAGACGGGTCGGCAGCATCCAGGAGGCGAGGGTGCCCGGGCCGATTCCACGCGCGGCGAGGGCGCGGGCGACGGCGAGGCAGGCGGCGTGGTAGTCGGCGAAGGAGAGCCGGCGATCGCGCTCGTCGACGGCCATGGCGGCGTCGGGTGTCGCCTCGGCGCGGGCCTCGATGAGTCGCCAGAGGGTCGCTTCTTCGAGCATTCCGTTCGATCCCGTCCGGCGGGGGCCAAAGCCGATGCGCACGCTCCGGAGGCCGGTCCGGGGCCGGCGCAGGGCCGCGTTTCGTTGGCAACGACACGCATCGTATCGTAATGTCCGAGTGCTCCCGAACGACCCGAGAGGCCCCCGATGGACGCCCGTTTCAGTCCGCAAGACGAATCCTTCCGCTCCGAGATCGCCCGCTGGCTCGACGAGAACCTGCGCGGGGAGTTCGAGATCGTGAAGGGGCGCGGGGGCCCCGGGGACGAGCACGCGCTCTTCGAGGAGCGCCATGCCTGGGAGCGGCTGATGGGGCGCGCGGGCTGGATCGGGGTCGGCTGGCCGAAGGCGGTCGGCGGCCGCGGGCTGCCGCTCTCGCAGCAGATGATCTTCCACGAGGAATACGCCCGGGCCGGCGGTCCGGGGCGGGTCGGGCATATCGGCGAGGGTCTGCTCGGGCCGACGGTGATCCATTTTGGGAGTGCGGATCAGAAGGCGCGCTTCCTGCCGAAGATCCTCTCCGGCGAGGA
>CAZFKD010000648.1:0-2389 GCA_964519695.1 uncultured Spirochaetaceae bacterium | reverse complement strand
CGCCCTGCTGCGTGATTTCGACGGGATCCTCGATCGTGATGATGTTCTTGTCGGGGCCGTTGATCGTGGCGAGCGCGGCGTGGAGCGTCGTGGTCTTGCCGGAGCCGGTCGGCCCGGTGACGAGGAAGATGCCGTTCGGGCGCTTGATGATGCGGTCGAGGGCGGCGAGCTGGGTCGGGTTGAAGCCGATCTTCTCCAGGTCGAGCAGCTCCTGGGTATCGGGCAGCAGGCGCAGGACGAGGCGCTCGCCGTAGGCGACCGGGACCGTCGAGAGGCGCACGTCGTAGTCGTGCCCCGCGATCTTGAGCCGGATGCGGCCGTCCTGCGGCAGCCGCTTCTCGGCGATGTCGAGGTTGCCCATGATCTTGATGCGCGAGGCGATCGGCGCCTGCAGCGCCCGGGGCAGGGGCTTCATCGGCTCGTAGAGGACGTCGTCGATCCGGAAGCGGACGCGCACCTCGTGCTCGAACGGCTCGATGTGGATGTCGCTGGCCCGCTCCTTGACGGCGTGCTGCATCAGCGAGTTCACGAGCCGGATGATCGGGGCGTCGTCGGCCGAGTCGAGCAGGTCCTTCGGCTCGTGGGAGATCTCGGTCGCCAGCGAGTCGAGGTCTTCGTGGGCCTCTTCGGCGAGCTGGTCCGTCGAGGTCACGCCGCGGTCGTAGGCCGTGTTGATGGCGTTCAGGATCACCGGCTCCCGCGCCAGCACGAGCTCGATCTCGGCGCCGTCGAAGAGCAGGTGCAGATCATCGAGCGGGCCGACCGCGAGCGGATCGGCGACCGCGACCCGCAAGACGCCGTCCCGCGACCAGCCGAGGGGCAGCACGCGATGCTGCTTCGCGAAGCCGATCGGAATCGCCGAGAGGAGCGATTCGTCGATCTCGCCCGGATCGATCGTCGAGACGACGGGCAGCCCCTGCTGATGCCCGAGCGCCGCGAGGATCTCGTCGGCGTTCACGAGGCCCTCCTCGAGCAGGAGGTCCGCGAGGCGCTCGTTCTTCTCGGCCTGCAGCGCGCGGACGCGCTCGAGCTGCTCGGGCGCGAGCCGCGTCTGTCGCAGCAGGATCTCGCCGAGCTCGAGGCTGCCCTCCGCCGCGGCGATCACGGCTCTTCCCGCTTCTGGAGCGTCACGGAAGACTCGAATCCGTATGCCTCGTCGAGGGTCTGCGCCGCCTGCTCGGCGTCCCAGAGATCCTCGAAGGGCCCGACCTGGATCGTGAAGACGACACGCCCACTCGACTCGGAGGCGGCGAGACTGCCGTCGTAGCCCGCATCGATGAGGTTCACGAGCTGCTCGGTCGCGTCGGTCTCGTCGAGGTAGGTCCCGACCTGGATCAGGTAGCGCTGGAGGCCGGCCTCGGCCTCGCGCCGCGCCTTCTCCGCCCGCGCCTCGCGTTCGGCCGCTTCCTTCTGCTCGAGCTCCTGCATGCGCTCGACCGGATAGCGCTCGGCATGGCGAACGAGCTGCTCGGCTGCGCCGAACGTGCGGGCGGTCGTCCGCTCCTCGTCGATCTTGGCGAGCTCCGGGAAATGCCGGCGCTGATCCTCGTCGGTCGCGTCCTCGAGCTCGAGGCGCTTGCGGATCGTGTTCTGCTCGAGGTCCTCGGCGCCGCGCACGATATGCGGCGTCAGGAAGACGATCAGGTTGATCTTGCGCAGGTCCTTGCTCTTCGTCTTGAAGAGCCAGCCGAGGAAGGGGATGTCGGCGAGAAAAGGCACGCCGCTGACGTTGTCGGTGAAGACCTCGCTGATCAGGCCGCCGATCGCGACGGTCTCGCCATCGTTGACGACGACCGTGTTCTCGACTTTTCGGCTCGAGAGCGTCACGCCGACCTCATCGACATTGCCTGCAGCGGATTCGGCGACCTCCGTCAGCTCCTGGAAAATCTGGAGGCGGAGCGTGTCGCCCTCGCTGATCTGGGGCGTGACGCGCAGGGTCACGCCGACGTCCTGGCGTTCGACGCTGACGGCCTGGGCGAGGCCGTTGTTTCCGCCCGTCGCCGCCTGGGTCCGGCCCGTCACGATCGGGATGTTCTGGCCGATCCGGATCTCGGCCTCCTCGTTGTCGGAGGTCAGGATGTGGGGGGCCGACACGATGTTGACGTCGCTGTCGGACTTGCTCGCCGTGATGCCGAGCTGGAGGTTCTTGCCGTTGCCCTGGTCCGGCGGTTCGCTGGGATTGTCCACATTGTCGGGATCGCTGAAGGAAGGCGCCCGGATGGCGGAGGCGAACATGCCGGCGCCGGGGAAGAGGGCGGCGCCGGTCGAGAGCAGGATGTCGGTATCGTCGTTGATCATGCGATAGGCGGCGTTGAAGCCGAGGTCGAGCGAGTCGGTGACGTCGACCTCGACGATCAGCGCCTCGACGAGGACCTGCGGGCGCGAGACG
>CAZFKD010000647.1:0-2399 GCA_964519695.1 uncultured Spirochaetaceae bacterium | reverse complement strand
GACCTCGCCCGCCGGGCCCGCGACGGATCCGTCGCCCGCGCCCGGGAATTCCGCGACCAGGCCCGGGACCGGATGGTCGGCGCCGTTCCGCCCCATTTGTGCTTCGTGATGAGCCCGCGGCGGCCGATACGGCCGAGCGTGATGCGGGACAATTTGCGGATCGCGACCTACAACGTCCATCGCTGGCAGGGCGGCAACGGCCGGGCCGAGCCCGACGTCGCGCGCGCGGGCTACGTCATCTCCGAGCTCGATGCGGACGTCATCGCGCTGCAGGAGGTCCTGCGCCCCTTCCCGTCGACGAGCCTCTCGGGCGCCTTCGACGCGCGCGGCGGCGAGGATCCGCTCGGCCGGCTCTGCGACGAGCTCGAGCTCCATCTCGCCTTCGCCGTCACCCGCCAGCATCAGCTCGGCAACGCGATCCTGTCGCGCTACCCGATCACGGCCATTTCCGTGCTCGACATCTCCTATTCACGCATCGAGCGCCGCGGGGCGCTCGCTGCGTACATCGGCGAGGAGCACGAGGGCCTCGGCGTCGTCGCGACCCATCTCTCGCTCGTCGACCGCACGCGCCATCGCCAGGTCCAGTCCCTGCTCGAACATCCCGCGCTCAACAGCGGCCCCGCCGTCTTGATGGGCGACATGAACGCCTGGCGCAAATGCAAGGGCTCCCAGGCGCTCGAAGCCTCGCTGGGCCTCCACCACAACCGCGACTGGCCCGCGACCTTTCCCGCCGGCCGCCCGATGCTCGCCCTCGACCGCATCTACACGCGCCAGGCCGAGGTCCTCGAGGTCCGGCAGCACGACTCGCCGGCGGCGCGGCGGGCTTCGGACCATCTGCCGATCGTGGCGGAGGTGCGCGTCGGGAAGAGGGAAGAAGCGGACCCGGATCTGTGATGCTGGACGGCCTCTACGCAGCGATGCCGATCCCGCTCCAGAACCTCGCCTGTACCTGGGCCGGCCATCGCCGGGCGAAGACGCGCTTTACCCCCCATTTCCATCGCCGCCTGCGCGAATGGCAGGAATCCGGCCGCTCCTCGCGCGATCGGCTGCTCGAGATCCAACAGGATCGGCTCCATGACCTCGCCGCCCGCGCCCGCCGGCACGTCCCGCATTATGCGAAGCTCGCGCTCCCCGAGCCCCGCCGCGAAGCGGATCCGCAGCGCGGGATCGAGGGGATGCTCGCGGCCTTTCCCGTGCTCGAGAAGGCCGACTATCGCGCCGCGCCCGAGTCCTTCATCGCCGCCGACATCCCGCCCCGCCGTCTCCTGAAGGGCAAGACGAGCGGAACGACCGGGACGGCGCTCCCGCTCTGGTATACGTCCGAAGCCCTCGCCGAGGAATACGCCGCCGTCTGGCGCCTGCGAACGAGCGTCGGCATCGGCCTGTTCGATCCGCATTTCTCGTTCGGGGGCCAGCTGCTCGTTCCCATGGCGCAGACCCGGCCGCCCTTCTGGCGGACCAACGCCTGGAGCCGTCAGACGCTCTTCTCCCTTTACCACATGACGCGCGCGAACCTCCCGGATTACATCGACGCGCTCCATTCGATCCCCGCCGCCTACGTCCAGGGCTATCCCTCGTCGCTCCATCTGCTCGGCCGCGCGATGCTCGACGCTGGCCGCCCGCTCCCGGCCGGCAAGCTCCGCGCGATCTTCACCTCCTCGGAGTCGCTGCTCGCCTTCCAGCGCGAGACCATCGAGCGCGCCTTCGCCGCCCCGATCTTCGACCGCTACGGAACCAGCGAGTTCGCCGTCTCCATGACCGCCTGCCGCGAGGGCCGGCTCCACGTCGACATGGAGTTCGGGATCGTCGAGGTCGAGATCGAAGAGGAGAGCGAGCATTTCGTCCGCGGCCCGCTGCTCGTCACCGGCTTCGCCAACGACGCGACGCCCTTCATCCGCTACCGGATCGGCGACGTCGGGACCCGCGCCAAACGGCCCTGCCCCTGCGGCCGCCCCGGCGACGTCTTCCTCGACGTCGACGGCCGGATCGAGGACTACGTCGTGACCCCCGACGGCCGCTGGATCGGCCGCCTCGACCACATCTTCAAGGAGCAGCTCGACGTCGCCGAAGCGCAGATCGTCCAGGAGACGGCCGCGGCGATCGAGGTCCGCATCGTCCCGCGCCCGACCTTCGATGCGCGCGCCGAAGCGGGGCTCCTCAAGGAGATCCGCTCGCGTGTCGGCGACCAGATCCGCATCGAGCTCGTCCGGCTGCAGGAGATCCCGCGCGAGCCCAATGGTAAGTTCCGGGCCGTCAAATCCGCGGTCGGCCGCCAGCCGGGACGAGAGCCGGTTGAAGGGGAGAGCGTTCGATGATCTGCGTGGGGCTCGCCCATTGCCACCCGGGATACGACGGCCTCGCCGCGCCCTGGGGCCCTGGCAAGCACTATCCCGAGTTCG
>CAZFKD010000646.1:241-2409 GCA_964519695.1 uncultured Spirochaetaceae bacterium | reverse complement strand
AGCCGACGATGTTCTTGATGGTCAGGCCGCCGATCTCCCAGTCGCCCGTCAGGGTGAGCCCGCCCGAGGTCATCCGCTCGAAGCCCGGGTTGTTGAAGTCGCCTTCGAACGGTTTGCGATCGAGGGGGCGGCCGGCGAGATTGCGCGCGAGCGTCGACGAGGCCAGCCGTCGCAGCCGCTCGGCTTCGGCGCGACAGGCCGGCGGATTCGGCGATTGGCGGCATTGCCGGTCCGTCGGAACCGGCGGGAGCCGGTCGATGATCCGCTGTGCCTCTCTCTGGACCTCCGGCGCGCGATAGCTGTCGCGGTCCTGGCCGCCGAGGTTGGGGGTCGTGCCGAGGTGCTGGCCGACGGTCGCGAGCTGGTCGGTCCGGTCGATGTGCCCGACGAGGTTCCATTCCATGCCGTCGACCGGGGGCACGAAGCGCAGGCTCGTGCGCGTCGCCCAGGAATCGCGATCGTTCAGGTGTTCTTCGAGGTTGGGGCGGATGGCGAGTTCACCCAGCGGTCTCGGGATCTCTCCGCAGATGGATCTGCCCGTCGAGACCTCCGCCAGCGATTTACCACCGCAGCGGTTGTTCATGATGCCGTCGCGCGTGAGCACCTTGAAGGCCGTGCGGATGCCGAGCACCTCATCGAGGATCGGGACCTCGAGGGCGCCCTCCAGGTCGACGAGGCCGAAGTTGCCGATATCCATGTTGATGAAGGCGTCGTACTCGCCCTTGGGCTTCTTCGTATACATCCGGATCGCGCCGGCCGAGGCGTTGCGGCCGGGGCCCGAGCCCTGGGGCCCCTTCTGGACCTCGAGGCCCTCGAGGTCGTAGAGGAGCCCGAGCTGGATCGCGGGAAGATTGCGGGGCGCGTCGTCGACGTAGATGGCGACGGCACTCGCGGCATTCGCGGTGAAGTTGTTGAGGCCGACGCCGCGAATGAAGAAAGTCGCCGTCGTGGAGCTGGCGGTGCGAATCTCGAGATTCGGCGTATACGCTGCGACGTCCGAGACGTTCGAGATACCGAGGGACTCGAGCTTCAATGCATCGAAGGCGGTGACCGAGGTGCTGGTCTCCGTCAGCGATCCGACCATCGCGGAGCTCGTGACGATCATCTCCTCGACGCCGGCGAAGGGATCCGCCTTCGCACCCGCCGCGCCGGACCCGCTCGATTGTGCCGGAGCCTGCGTCGCCGCGACCCCGATCAGACATATCGTCAGATATCCAAAGAGCAGATTTCCGATTCCGAGCCGACTCTGGTAGACGTTCCGCCCGCGAGCGGAATTATTTTGCTGGACGCGCATTCCGGCATCGTTCACGATCCGGATTCTCCAGTCAACAGAAAGCCTCGGATCAGGTTGGGAATCGATGACACCCGTGCTACCCAGAACGGCCATGAAATCAAGGCTTGTGCGGCAATTCGTTCGGGCTGGCTCGTGCGGAGTCGTCTGTGCGCTCGGGCTCGGGGCGTTCGAGGTCATGGCGGCGGACGCGGCGTCCGACGCCTCGAGGACCGATGTGCGGACCGAGATCGCTCGTCGGTGGATCCCGAGCGCCTCCTTCTTCATGAGCGGATTTGCCGAAGAGCGCCTCGCCCGAATGGCGAGCGATGTATCGCCCTTCAAGGAGGGCGACGCGCTGGGGCTCATGTGGTCGATCGGCGGGACTGCGGACATCGCCTCTCCGGTGATCCTGGATGTGCCCGGGCGGCCCCGCCTCTTCGCCCATGCCGATGTCGGATTCTTGCACGGCCTGGAAGACCCGGTGGTGTCGGAGGGGGACCCGGGCGGGCGGCCGAGGCTCTTCGAGGGTTCGAACACGATCTCGGCGTTCTTGAACGGCGGGAGTTCCGTCCGAGCGGATCCGAAGCCCCTCGTCCTGTCCGGCGGGATCGGGACCGTCTTCGAGTTCGAGCTGTTCGACCGCGGGCTGCGGATCCGGCCGACGCTCGAGTGGATCTATCGGCGAGATACCATGAAGGTCACGCTCGGCGGCGCAGAGTCCGAATCGCCCATTCCCGGCGAAGAAGATTGCGACCCCAGCTGCCGCACCGTCTTCATCAAGCACCAGACCGAGAAGGGCTATCACAGCCTCGGCCCCGGGATCGAGGTCGAAACCGATGCCGGCCGTGTCGGTGATTTCGTGCTCGGCTTCTACGGCTCGTTCCGCGCCTACTAC
>CAZFKD010000646.1:0-231 GCA_964519695.1 uncultured Spirochaetaceae bacterium | reverse complement strand
GATCGCCGAGCGGAGCTTCAGAGCCGGGGGCCGTGGTCGCGGCTCGACGGCCAGCCGACGACGCGGGAGGACTCGATCTTCGTGACCCGCTACGAACGGGAGCCCTGGCATTACCGCTTCGGCATGGGACTGCGCGTCCTCTGGTCACCCGAGGAGTGAGCGAGCGGCTCGCCGTTCTTCTCCTTTTCCTGATCGCCTTCGGCTGCGAGGCGAGCCGGACGCGCGACCGCG
>CAZFKD010000645.1:0-2415 GCA_964519695.1 uncultured Spirochaetaceae bacterium | reverse complement strand
CGAGAGCGGCCTCGAAGGGCGCCTCGGCGATGAAGTCCGGCACCATGATCATCATGGTCCAACGCCAGCGGTCCTTTCTGCGCGCGACGAAGTCCTCGGGCTCGTCCGCCCACCAAAGGCCCTCGAGCGGCGGGACGACATAATCCCTCCCGAACCCGCGCTTCGAGGCAAACTTCATCGCGTAGCTGACGGAGTACAGCCATTCGATGGCCGACCGATGTTCTCGTGCCGTGTTGGGGTTGCCAAATCCGTCGACCATGACATAGCGCAGCATCGGCACGTCCACCCTTGCGAAGTGCCCCTTCGGTGCTTCGTAGCAGGCCTTCAGAACCTTCTTGAAATCGACCTTCTCCATTTTCTCCCGATAGCCTCGACCTCGGCGTCCGCTGATCCCGGCCGGAACGACATCCCTCGGTGCCAAGCGATTTCGTGTTATGCGAATACCGCAATCCTCACGACATCCGAGCCGGCTCGTCCGGTACGATGATCGGTCGTCCTGGTCTACCCGGGCGTCTCCGAACGGCTCGCTCTCTTGGATCTCGACCGGTAGGCAGCGGAATCTCGATTCCGGCTTTCGGACTGGCCGCCTTTAGTCCCGCGCGCGATCGCGATCGACGGGCCGCACGCGATCCGACGGTAGACCGCCTCCTGGAACGCAGCGATCGGCTTGCGATGACGCGCGCGATCCTGATCCAGGAGTGGTCGGGGTGGTGGGACTTGAACCCACGACGCTGAACCCCCAAAGTTCAGGCTCTACCGCTGAGCTACACCCCGACGCGCGGGAGTCTAACCGACGCGGGGGCGGGGTGGGCGGAGGGCCCCCAGCGAAAGCCTCGCGATTTCCTGTCGGTCCGCGCCCAAGCCGAATATCGTCGATCGATCAGGGCCAGGGGCTGCCCAGCGCGGCCTTCCCTCGATCGCCGGGCTCGACCCGGGGATCGGCACCGATCGCGGCCCCGACCCGACGGGAGGGAACCCGCGACGATGGGTGCGGAGCGGACGAGCCAGCGGCTGCGACTGAGTCCGAGGCTGATCGACGAGTTGCCTGTGCGTGAGCGGCGCTACGAGATCGCCGACGCGACGACCCCGGCCGTGAAGGTCCGCGTGACCCGAAACGGAGCGAAGACGCTCTCGGTCGTCTACCGCAGTCCGGTCACGCGCAAGAAGAGCCGCGTCTCGCTCGGGCGTTGGCCGACGGCGCAGGGGACGGACAAGGCGGCCTACCTCCGTCAGCTTCGCGTCGAGGCCGCTCAGGTCCTGGCCGAGGTCGCGCGCGGCGAGGACCCTGCCCTGCTGCGGCGCGAGTCGAAGCGCGCTCGGCGGGAACGTGATCGGGTCGAGTACGAGGCCTCGCGGTCGGAAGAGCGGCGCGCGCGGACCTTCGGGTCGGTTGCGGTCATTGCCTGCGAACAGCCAGACAGCAGCGCCCAAGTCCGACCAGCAGCGCCGACGCTGGTTCGGGAACCGCTTGCCACATCCCCGAGAGGTTCGTCGATGCAACGGGGTCTCGAGGGTCGGCAAAGATCCGGTCGCCGCTCACGATCCTCCCGCGAGACAAGTACGAGAAGCTACTGAGCAACGTACTTTCGTCGTTCGCGAACAAGAATCCGAGCGCCCACATCGTGGGAAGACCAGCGCCGTCGGTCTCGTAGACGAAGTCATTGAAGAAATGAGCATTGCTCGTCACGCTGTCGGCCACGCTGATTCCATCCGAGACCCGCCAGCCGCGAATGCGCGATGCCCATTCATAGCCATCCGGGTCGACCCAGTTCGTCGGCAGACGCTCGGTGAGCTCGATCTCGATCGTGACGAATTGATCCATCGTGTAGCCTTGGGAGGCAGTCTCGTAGGCCCTTCCGGTGTATCGATAGATCACCGACGCGAATGTGCTGTCCGCGTGAGTCATGACCCCCAGGATGGCCAGAAACAACGAAGCGCATCGGATTCGACGAAGTGTCGAGGGCATTCCCAATCATGGCACACGCTCTCCGCTCTCGGCCTTGAATATCTCGTGGAGGGCTATGCCGATCTCGTGAAGTTCGACGAGATATCCGATTCCATTCATGTAGAGTCGACCAAAGACTCAACCTCGACCCGAAGCAGGAGCTCCCCCATGCTGAAGCCGCCGCTGTCCCGTCCCCTCCCCTTCCTCCTCTTTCTTCTTCTTCCGGCGTCGCTTTTCCTCGCCAGCCCCCAGGCCTCCGCCGAAACCTTCGTCTTCACCGGCACGAGCTTCTTTTCCGACGCGACCGGGCCGTCCTCAGGCACGCTCGTGACGGCTCCGGGGACCGGCGGGCCGGGCCAGGCCATCACCCAATCCGACATCGTCTCGTTCGAGTTCTCGCATACGTTCGCGCCGGGAACGGTGATCGAGTTCGACGAGACGCATCTCGTGAACGTCGGCACTCCGATTCC
>CAZFKD010000644.1:0-2415 GCA_964519695.1 uncultured Spirochaetaceae bacterium | reverse complement strand
GCTGACCGCGGCCGATCGGCACCATCGCGTCGATGGCCTTGATGCCCGTCGCCAGCGACTCGTTCACCGACTTGCGCGCCACGATGCCGGGCGCCTTGAGCTCGACCTGGCGGCGGCCCTCCGCCGCGATCGGACCCTTGCCGTCGATCGGCTCGCCGAGCGCGTCGACGACGCGGCCGAGCAGCGCCTCGCCGACCGGCACCTCGATGATGCGGCCGGTGCGGCGGACGAGGTCGCCTTCCTTGACCCGCCGTGCGGGCCCCATGATGGCGACGCCGACGTTGTCCTCCTCGAGGTTGAGGATCATGCCGCGCAGGCCGCCCGCGAACTCGACGAGCTCGCCGGCGAGGGCGTTGTCGAGACCGTAGATGCGCGCGATGCCGTCGCCCGCGGACAGCACGGTGCCGGTCTCGGCAACGTCGATCTCGCGGTCGTAGTTCTTGATCTCCCGCTTGAGGATGTCGGTGATCTCTCCGGGCTTGATGTCCATCTACAGGGATCCCTTCGTCAGGTTGGCGCGCAGTTGCGCGAGCTGCGTGCGGAGGCTGCCGTCGAAGACGAGGTCTCCGACCTTGGCGATGGCGCCGCCGATCAGGCTCGGGTCGATTTCGATCTGGAGGCGGACCTCGCGGCCGGTCCGGTCGGAGAGCGCTCGCCGGAGACGGTCCTTGCGGCGATCGTCGAGCGGACTCGCGACCACGACCTCGGCGGTCAGGAGGCCTTCGGCCTGGTCGGCGAGCTCGGCATAGGCCGCGGCGATCGCGTCGAACTGGATCAGGCGGCGCTGGTCGACGAGGTAGCCGAGGAAGTTCTGGACGAGCGGGCTGACGTTCTCCCGCTCGGCGAGCGCCCGCAGCGCGGCTTTGCGTTCGGCGGCCGGATGCATCGGCGTCAGCAGGGCGGATGCGACCTCGCGGCTGCTCTCGAAGAGGCCGGCGAGGCGCTCGAGCTCCCCGCGGACCTCGCGGTGGCGGTGCTCGTCCTGGGCGAGGCCGAAGAGGGCCTTCGCATAACGTTGTGCGGCGCCGCCGGCCATCATCGTGCGACTCCTCCGGCCGTGCTCGGCTGGACGCGGGTGATGAATTCGTCGACGAGCCGATCGCGGTCGGCATCGCCGACGCCGGCCTGGAGCTTGCTCGCCGCGAGCTCGAGGGCGAGATCCGCCGCCTCGTCGCGGAGCTTCGCCTGGGCGCGGCGGAGCTCCTGCTCGACTGCGGTATGCGCATCGCGGCGGATGCGATCCGCCGTCGCGCGGGCCTCGGCGAGGATGCGCATCGATTCTTCTTCCGCCCGGCGACCGGCGCTCTCGCGGATCGAGTCGAGCTCGGCCAACAGATCGACGAGACGCCGCTGGAGCTCGGAGTTGCGGTGCTCGGCTCGGGAGAGGAGATCGGCCGCCTGGCTGAGCTGGCTCTGGATGCCCTGGCGGCGCGAGGCGAAGTAGTCGGCGATCGGCTTGCGCCCGAAATAGACGAGCGCGACGACGATCACGACGAGGTTGAAGGCCTGCCAGATCGTCTCGCGCAGGATCTCCGCCTCGGATTTGGGCGCTCCGCCGGCGGCCATCGCCTCGTCGCCCGCGAGCAACAGGACGGAGGCGATCAGCAGGAACGCGCTCACCAGGACACGCAGCGTCCGGGCCGGGATCGCCTTCGCGATCGAGTGGAAGCCACTGCTCATGACAATGCCCGCCCGAGTACCTGTTCCGCCGCCGCACGGGCCAGATCGTCCGCACTGGCCCGCAAGCCGGCGCGCGCGGTTTCGAGGGAACGCGCGAGGTCCGCGCGGGCACTCTCGAGCTGCCGCTCCGCCTCCTTTTTCGCCTGGGACGTGAGGGCCGTCTGCTCTTCGCGCGCGCGGCCGAGCTCCACCTGGCGTGCAGTCTCCGCGTCGGCACGCGTCTCCCGCACCGCCGACTCGTACCGCTCGAGGATCGAATCGGCTTCGCGCTGCAGATGCGCCGAGCGCTGGCGTGCACCGTCGATGCGAGCGCTGCGTGCGTCGAGGGCGCGGAAGATCGGCTGGAAGATCAACGCGTTCAGCGGCAACACGAGCAGCGCGAACGCGATCAGCATCACCCAGAGCGCGCCGAGCCCCGACTCGTCCGGAATCAGACCGAGGCGGATCAGCCCGAAGAGCGCATAGTCCGGAACGAGATTGAGCGACTCGGCCGCCTGCGCCGGGCCCGCGGTCGCCGTGAGAAGACCCGCCGCGGCCGCGATCGCCGCCCGGCTCGCAGATCGCATGGCGACATTCGATCGTGTACCGGACGGAAGGTCGCCGAGCGCTTCACCGCGCGTCACCACCGCGTTCGAGCGCACGTGCATCCAAGCTCCTCGCCGCATCGCGTCCCGTGATTCCTGGCACCGTCGTCGCACGAGCTGCAGACCGCTGGGCCGCGTGCCGTTCACCGTG
>CAZFKD010000643.1:738-2426 GCA_964519695.1 uncultured Spirochaetaceae bacterium | reverse complement strand
AACTCAAGATGGTTTGAAGTGTCCCTGCTATTCAGGGGGGACGCGATGAGGTCAGGAGGACCGAAGGAACGGTTCTTCATCACGCGCAGCGACGATCTCGTCGAATTCCAGACAGCGCTGCGTTCGCAGCGAAGGGTCGGCCGCGCGGCGGACGCGCTCGCTTCAATCGGTCTCAAGAAAGTCTGGGATTCTCGTCCGGGTCGCGGGGGGCGCCGAGATCGCCGTCGTAGGTGAAGTCGATCTCCAGCGCGGATTCGATCTCCGCCTCGAGTGCGATTCCGGCCAGGAGGTCGGACTCGTTCGTTCCCGTCAGCTGCGCAAACTTCGCGACGGCTTCGCGATGGGAGTCGCAGCGGGTCACACTGTGGTGGCCGAGGACGTACCACTCGCCCCGCAGCTCCTCGATGCGGAACCCCCCTTCGAGGGGAACGCAGACGCCGCCGGGCAGTACGAGGAACGGTCGTCGGTACATGAGGGCTCCAGGCCCCAGGCTAGCGACTGGCACGGCGGGGCGCTCGCAGGAGGGGGGGAAGGGCCGTCGGCGCGCCGCGGGGGCTCAGGGAGCGCAGGGTGGTTCCGGGGCTGGGGGCTCGCTACTCGCCGAGGATCTCGGCGGGCATCTGCCGCAGCGTCTCGCGATCGCTGCGAGCGAGCCGCCCGAGCCTCCGCCGAACGAGCCCCCGCTCGAGCGTGGCGAGGAGCGGCTTGAAGACGGAGGGCTTCAACAGCCCGGCGGTCTCCCAATCGGCGACGGGCGCTTCCCTGGTCTCGTCGCCGGCTCGGCTCCGACTCGTGATGGCGAGGATGATGAGATCGGGCCGCTCGCGATGGTAGGTCGCGCTGCTGACCACGACTGCGGGCCGCTGTTTGACGGCAGTCTGATCCGTAAACGGAAAGGGAACGAGCAGAATATCCCCGAACTCGGGATCGATTCGAAGTCGAGCCATCTCAAGCGGTCGTTATGGAGGTGGCCGTTTCAGAGCTGGTCATAGTCGGCGTCCTCAGGGTTGTCCCAGACTCTGGCGAATGCGGGCTCGGAGATCTCGGAAACCGTTCGCGTGAGCGAGTCTCCAATTTCCTCCCGGCTCCTCAGGAAGTCGACGAAATCCTCCACCTCGGCGACGCGGTGCGCGGGCAAGCGTCGGATTTTCTCGATCAGCGCCTTTTCGGAACGTGCCGGTGTCGACATGGTGGGCTCCTGATGATCTCTGACCCGAAGACTATACGGCCAATCCAGCTTCGGGCTGTATGAAAGCGCGGCCGACCCATCGCGTCGTCTTTGGATTCGAGGTGAGGGAGGGTCTCAGGAATGCGCCTTCTGCTGTGCGGTCGGGCCGTCGCGCAACGCCCCCGGACGCCCCTCAGTCTCCCTCCTCCGCCGGACCTCGACCTCGTCCCCGCTCCCGACGACCACCGCATCCGCCATCCCGAGGAAGAACCCCGTCCCGAGCACCCCCGGCAATGCGCAGATCGCCCGATCGAGGGCGAGCGCGTCGAGGGGCGGCCGGAGCTGCGCATCGAAGATCCAGTTGCCGTTGTCGGTCGCGAGCGGGCGGCCGTCCGCGCCGGGACGCAGCTCGCCGTCGAGGCCGAGCCGGGCGAGCTCGCGGCGGACGAGGGCGACACCGAACGGGAGCACCTCGATCGGAAGCCGCCCGCGCTCGCCGAGCTTCTCGACGAGCTTCTCC
>CAZFKD010000643.1:0-728 GCA_964519695.1 uncultured Spirochaetaceae bacterium | reverse complement strand
CGACGAGGATGACGAGCCGATTCGACGAGAGCGCGACGATCTTCTCGCGCACCATCGCCGCGCCATAGCCCTTGATGAGGTCGAGGTTCGGATCGACCTCGTCGGCGCCGTCGAAGGTGATGTCGAGGCGGGGAACCTCGTCGAGGCGGGCGAGGGGGATGCCGAGGCGGGTCGCCTGGGCGGCGGTCGCGTCGCTGGTCGGGACGCCGGTGATGCGCAGGCCGGCGGCGACGCGGCGGCCGAGGGCGTCGACGAACGCCGCGGCGGCGCGGCCGGTCCCGAGGCCGATCTGCATGCCGTCGCGCACGAACTCGAGCGCGGCGCTGGCGGCGGCGTTCGGCGGGCTCATGTTATTCAACGGCTCCCCGGATCCAGCCGAGGATCGTCTCGAGCGCGGCCTGCGGATCGGCGCCGTCGTCGATGCCGAGCATGCGTCGCCCGCGCTGCGAGAGCACGCGGAAATCGCCGACGGCTTGCGCCTCGGCGAGGCTCTCGAAATCCCCGCCGATTCCGGGGATCGCGAGGCGCGGGCCCGGGCGCGCGGCGGCGGATTGCCAGAGCTGGAGGCCGGCGAGGCGATCGGAGCCGCCTTTATGGAGCTGGCCCGTCGAATGCAGATAGCGCGGGCCGAAGGAGACGGCGGTCGCGACGCGGCGCGCCGGGCCGACGGCGGCGCGGATCGCTTCGAGCGGCGCGCGCAGGGCGGGCGAGTCGGCGAGGAAGGCGTT
>CAZFKD010000642.1:0-2429 GCA_964519695.1 uncultured Spirochaetaceae bacterium | reverse complement strand
TCGGGCAGAGGCGGCGTATGACGTAGGAGCCCTCGCGCGGGCGCCGGATCCGGATCGCGAGGTCGATGCGCTCGTAGAAGAGGTCGACGACCCGGTCGGTCGCCTCGATCTCGACCTTCAGCGCGGAATGCCGCTCGAGAAAGCGCGGGATGCGCGGCGCGATCTGCAGGACCCCGAACGACATCGGCACTGTCATCCGGAGCGATCCATGGGGCTCCGCCTGGAGCTGATGGATCGAGCGCTCGGCGTCCTCGGCCTCCTCGACGACCCGCCGGCAGCGCTCGTAGAAGACCTCGCCCATCTCGGTCAGGCTCATGCGCCGGGTCGTGCGGACGAGCAGCTGGGCGCCGAGGCGTTCTTCGAGAGCCGCCAGCTCCCGGCTGATCGAGGCCTTCGAGACGCCGAGGCGCTGGGCGGTCGTCGTGAAGCTGCCCGATTCGACCAGATGGGTGAAGACGACCATGGCCGAGACGGCCGGGAAGTTCGGATTGTTGCTCATATGGAACGATCATATCCAGAAACCGATATTGTGGAATCGGTCGCGCCGCCCGAATTTACACCTGCGCGCCCCTGCAAGGGGCATCCGTGGTGAACCAGCAACTCCTTCTTCTCGTTCTCATGAGCAGCGTCATCGGGGCCGTGGGCTGTGCGGCGAGGGCGCCGGCGAGTTCTCCGGCGTCCGCGATCTCGCCTGTTGCGACCTCGTCGGCCGGCCAGGCGGCTGCCTCCCCGGCGGAAGGCCAGGCCGGAGCGGGCGAGCGCGTCTTCGCGACGATCGAGGATGCGGTGTTGGACGGCTTCGAGGCCGCGGAGGCGCGATCGGGTCCGGCCGATCGCGACCGGCTGCAGATCGGCACGATCCGGCGGACCGCCGGCGGATTCGTCTGGACGGAGCCAGTTCGCTCGCAGCGCAGCATTCGCGCGAGCGCTCCGCCGCGGGCCCGCCTGAGACTCGGTCCCGATGATGTCGCCGTCTACAGCTTGCATCCGCGTACCGGGCACGCCGACCTCGATCGCCTGAACGAATCGATAGGCGCGGGCGAGCGGCGCCTCGTCGACGAGCAGGACCCGCTCCACCGGCCGCTCTTCGTCCGCACGCCCTCGCGCCGGATCCTCCGCTATCCCGGCCCGGCGGAGCGAGAGGAAGCGCTCGAGGTCGTGCGCGCGAACTGAGATCGGCGCGCGGGCATCCCTTGCGATGCGCGTGTTCGCGCGCGGATCAGGACGAGATCGCCGCCTCCGTCAGCACGGGCTCGGCCCGGGCCTCGGCCCGGACGTCGGCGCGGGACGACAGAGGACGGTTCGAACGAGAGCCGGTGCGGGGCGCGGGCTCGATCCGCGCGGTCGGTTCATCCGCCGACCGCGCGGCCGCCCCCGCATCGGGCTTCTCCGAAGTCGCCGTCCGCCGCGCCATGAAGCGCGCGACGGCGGCCTGCCGGAGCGACTCGAAGGCGGCGCGGACGTCGGCCGTCAGATCCTCGAGATTCGGGATCAGCTGATGGTCGGCGTTGAAGCCCCAGCAGAGCTTCCCCTCGTAGCTGAAGAGGGCGATGCCGAGGCCGCAGCCCGGGATCAGCGGGACGATCGGATACATCCCGAGCAGCCGTGCGCCGACCGAATACAGTGGGAATTGCGGGCCCGGGACGTTCGTCACGATCGTGTTGACCTGCGCCTGCACCAGCCCGACCCCGCGCTTCAGCAGACCGACCGGCAGGAACTCCGCCGCCTTCATGACGGTGTCGAGGGCCAGCGCCGAGTTCGACTGCTTGCGCTCCGCGGTCTGGAGGCGGATCGCGTCGACCTGGTCGAGGGGATCCTTCTTCTCGAGGGGCAGGCGGATGATCCAGGTCGAGACGTGGTTGCCCAGCTGGTGTGCGTGCTCGGCGCTGCGCGTATTGACCGGGATCGAGACGCGGAACTCGAGGGTCGCCGCGTCGACCCGCCGCCGGAAGAGATAGCGGCGAATCGCCTCGGTCACGGTCGCGAGGACCACATCGTTGATCGTGCACCGCAGCGCCGCCCGCAGCTCCCGCACGTCGTCGAGGGGCATCGTCAGCCAGTCGATGCGGCGATTCGGGCTGAGCTCGCCGTTGATCGGCGATTCCGAGGCGGGCTGGAACGCGAGGCCCGCCAGCTCGGCGAGCGCCCGCGCGCGGGCCGAGAGATCGACGAGCAGCGCATCGCGCTCTTCGCCGACCAGCCGCTTTGCCGCACGCAGAACCTCGCGCGGCGCAGCGAGCGCTTCGCGCAGACGATCCGAGACCAGCTCGATCCCGGTCGGCGCCGGCCGCGGGTAGTAGGGCAGGGGGCCCTTCTCCTCGAATTGCGGCGAGGGCGAGAAGAGGATCGTCGACAGATCGGCGCCGGCGGCGCCGTCGATCAGGCAGTGGTGGATCTTGTTTAGGAGCGCGACCTGCTCGCCCTTCTCG
>CAZFKD010000641.1:0-2446 GCA_964519695.1 uncultured Spirochaetaceae bacterium | reverse complement strand
CCGGCTCGCCGCATTCGCCTCGAACGCGAGATCGTCGTGCTGTCCGCCGACCAGCCCCTGCGCCCCGATCGCCTGCGCGAGCCGACCGACTGCGAACACGAGCCGCGCCGGATCGCTCGCGGGCAGCGCCTCGGCGAGCGCGGCGAAGGCCTCGCTCTGGAGCGCGTCGCCGGCGAGCACCGCCGTCGCCTCGCCGTAGGCGACGTGGACCGTCGGGCGTCCGCGTCGCAGCGCGTCGTCGTCCATGCAGGGCAGGTCGTCGTGGACGAGGGAGTAGGTGTGGACCAGTTCGACGGCGACCGCGAGCGGCAGTGCGGCGGAAGCCCGTCCGCCGACCGCTTCGGCCGCCGCGAGCGCGAACACCGGCCGCAGCCGCTTGCCGCCCGGGAAGACGAGATGGCGCATTGCAGCGAGCAGGTCCGCCGGGGCGTGCGGAGCGGATCGATCGAAGCGCGCGGCGAGCGCAGCGTCGATCCACGCAATCCGCTCGGCCATGTAGGATTCGACGTCCAAGGCGCCTCTCACGCTCTCACGCTTCGTCGTCGGGATCCGCGTCCGTCCCCGTGTCGAAGCGCTCCAACCGGGCCGCGCCGCCATCCGCGCGCTCGGCCATCAGGATCTCGATCCGGCGCTCGGCGGCTGCGAGCGTCGACGCACACCGCCGCGAAAGCGCGACGCCTTCCTCGAAGGCCTCGAGCGCCTGCTCGAGCGGCAGGTCGCCCGACTCGAGCCGCGTCACGACGCCCTCGAGCGCTTCCAGGGCCGACTCGAAGGTCACGGCCGCCGGCGCAGCTTGCGCCTCGCCCTCGACGCCCGCGCTGCGCTCGTTCCGCCTGGATCTGGCCATCGAGCGCCGACTCTAACGGCGGCGTCCGGCGGCGTCAACGCGCTAAAACGCGCGAACTAGCTGAAACTTCATGGGTTTTCGGGCCGCTCCGACCCGCGCCCGAGCGCGCTGCAGAGCGCAGGTCGATGCGGCCCCGAAGCGAACGGGTCAGACCGGGTCCAGCTCGCTCGACTCGACACGCGCGCGAAGCTGCCCCGCGGCGAGCCGCACGTCGATCCGATCTTCCGGCCGCACGTCCGCAGCCGAGCGCACGATCCGCCCGTCGTCGGCCCGCCGCACCAGCGCGAAGCCGCGGGCGAGCACGCCGAGGGGCGACAGCGCCTCGAGGCGCGCAGCCGACTCGCCGAAGCGCCGCCGGCTGCGTTCGAGCCGGCGCAGGATCGCGACCTCGGCCGCCGTGCGCGCACGGGCCTCCCGCATTCGCGCGCGCTCGATCCGGGCGCGCGGGCTGCGGGCCGAGAGCGCCTCGATGCCATGGGCGAGCCGGGCGCGCGCGCGCTCGACACGGCCGCCGATCAGACCGAGCAGCCGCCGCCGGTCGCGCTCGACGACCCGCGCGAGCGCCTCGCGATCCGGCGTCGCGAGCATCGCGGCGGCCGAGGGCGTCGCGGCGCGGGCATCGGCGACGAGGTCTGCGATCGTGATGTCGGTCTCGTGGCCGACGCCGGCGACGACCGGAATGGGCGAGGCCAGGACGGCCCGGGCGACACGCTCGCTGTTGAAGGCCTGCAGATCTTCGAGCGAGCCGCCGCCGCGAACGAGCAGCACGACGTCGATGTCGGCTTCCCGAACGATGCGCGCGAGCGCCGCGGCGATTTCCGCCGGCGCCGATTCTCCCTGGACGAGGCACGGCGCGATCAGGATCGGGATCGAAGGAAATCGCCGCCCCGTCACCTCGAGCACGTCGCGGATCGCCGCGCCGGTCGGCGAGGTCACGACCCCGATGCGGCGCGGATGGACCGGAATCGCACGCTTGCGCGCCGGATCGAACGCGCCTTCCGCCTCGAGCCGGCGCCGCAGCTGCTCGAAGGCGAGCTGGAGCGCGCCGACCCCGCGCGGCTCGACCCCGCGCACGATCAGCTGCAGGTCGCCCCGCGCGGCATAGATCGAGACCTCCGCCTCCACCACGACCTCGAGCCCTTCCTCGAGCTCGAAGCGCAGGCGGCCGGCGCTCCCCCGGAAGAGCGCGGCGCGGATCTGTCCGTCTTCGTCCTTCAACGTGAAATAGGCGTGGCCCGAGCGGGCGGCGTGGAGATTGCTGATCTCGCCCATCACGAGGACGCGGCCGACATGCTGCGCGAACAATCCCGACAGCCCGGCGAGCAGCTGCCCGACGCCGAGGATCGGCCGGTCGGCGACCTCCGTCCGCGTCGTTCGGGAGGGACGCATCGACCTCAGTTCGGCGCCGAGGCGGGCGCCGATCCGTCCGGCTGCGCCGCCGGCGCCTTCGCGACCGCCGGCGCTCCCGTGCGCAGATCGCGCAGGTCCTCGAAGTATTGCCAGGCCTTCAGGACCTCGACCGCCCGCGCGAGCTGGACATCGACCGCCTTCTCGGAGGCCGCTGCGTCGCCGGCTTCCCCCTCGTCCGAGGGCCCATCC
>CAZFKD010000640.1:0-2450 GCA_964519695.1 uncultured Spirochaetaceae bacterium | reverse complement strand
GAAGCAGCCCTACGATCCGCGCATCCATTTCGTGCTGATCCGCGACGCCTATCTCGACGCGAATCCCGGCAACGCGAAGATCCGCGCCTTCCTCGACGACGCGCTCGCGAAGTTCGACGCGATCTATTCGCCGAAGCGGCCCGGATTCCTCGAGGGTTATGCGCAGCTGAAGAAGTCGATCAAGCCCTGGGGAGAATGATCACTTCGCACAGCGCATCCCGACGAAAGGCCCGCGACCGAGGGCCTTGAAGCGAAGCAGGTACGAGGCGCGGGCCTCCGCGGGCTCGGTGTAGTAGGCCCCTCCCCGGACGACCGGGGCAGGGCTTCCTTCGCGGACCGTCGACGTCCATTCCCAGACGTTGCCGATCAGGTCGAGGACGCCTTCCGGGGTCGCGCCCTCGGGCCGGCTGCCGACCTCGAACGTCGTATCGCCCGCGCCGCAGGCATTGCCTCCGCCTTCGTCGAGAACCGCAACGCGGCAATCGGCGGGCGCGTCGCCCCACGGATTCCTGCGGCCGTCGCTCCCCCGCGCCGCCTTCTCCCATTCCCATTCCGTCGGCAGGCGCGCGCCGCGAAACGCGCAGTAGGCCTTCGCTTGATCCCAATCGACGCAGTTGATCGGATGGCGGTCGCGCTCCGGCAGGTCCCAGTTGCAGCTCTCGGTGACATCCGGCGGCGTGCACGCCCCGGCCTCGACGCAGGCTCGAAAGGCCGCGACCGTCACCTCTGTCCGATCGATCTCGAACGCGGCGACCTCGCGGACGCCGCCCGGCAGCTCGTCGGGCAGGCAATCGTCGCCCTGCGCGGGGTCGCAGCCCGCGACGAAAGCTCCCCCGGCGATGGCGACGCGCGCCTCGAAGGGCAGGATGGAAGCGCCATCCGACGGCGCGTCCGACGCCGACTCGTCCTCCGATCGACTCCGCTCCGCGTCCCCCGGCCCCGCATCGCATGCGAGGGCGGCAATCGCCAGTGCGCTGATCGCGCTGCCCCATCGGGCGCGCGCCTTCCGGTCTGCTGATCTCACGATCTCTCCTCCTCGCCTGGTTCGGTCCTCGACTCCATCCGGTACCGCACTGCCGCGAGATCGTCCGGCGTATCGACGTCTCGAAGGACGGCATCGTCCGCGGCTTCGACCATCCGAACGTTCCGGCGGTTCGCCGCGAGGATCGCGCGAGCCCCCTGATCCCCGCGCAGCCCGGCGAGCGCCTCGAAATGGGCCGCGCCGAAAAGAACCGGATGCCCGCGCCGGCCGGCGAACGACGCGGCGACGATACACCCGGGCTCGATGCCCCCCTGCGCCGTGCGTGCGGCGGCGACGACCGCCTCGACATGCTCTGCCCGCAGGCCGGGCAGATCACCGACACTGACGAGCACGGCCTCCAGCGCGCATGCCTCCTCCTGAAGCGCCTGCATCCCGCGCGCGATCGACTCGCCCATCCCGGCCCGCCAGCCCGCATGATGCACGAAGCGACACGCGCGCCCCGCGAGCCCTTCCCGCACGCGCTCTGCCTCGAAGCCCGTGACGACGACGACCGGGCGGACGCCCGCCTCGATCAGGGCATCGACGACGACGGCGACGAGCGGTCGTTCGCCGACCCGCTCGAGCAGCTTGTTGCAGTCGCGGCCCATGCGCGACGAGCTGCCCGCGGCCAGCACGATGCCGGCAGCGGCATCCCGCGTCAATTCGGCTTGCGCAGGCATGCCGTCAGCTCCGCGGCGATCGAGAGCGCGATCTCGGCCGGGCTGCTCGCGCCGATGTCGAGGCCGACCGGGCCGTGGATGCGCGCGATCGCCGCGTCGCCGAAGCCCGCCTCCTCGAGGCGGGCGCGCCGCTTCGCCTGGGTCCGCCGGCTGCCGAGCGCGCCGATGTAGTAGGCGGACGAGCGGAGCGCGGCATGGAGCGCCGGATCGTCGAGCTTCGGATCGTGGGAGAGGGTCACGACGGCGCTGCGGGCATCGAGGCCGAAGGCATCGAGCGCTTCGTCGGGCCAGGCATGCGAGAGCGCGACGCCCGGAAAGCGGGCCTCGGTCAGGAAGCCACGGCGCGGATCGACGACGAGCACGGCATGGCCGAGGTCGCCGGCGAGGACGGCGAGGCTCTGCGCGATGTGGACCGCGCCGACGATCGCGAGGCGCGGCGGGGGATTGAAGGGCTGTACGAAGACGGGACCCTCCGCCGTCTCGACGAGCCCGCCCTCGTCGAGAGCGAAGGCGCGCTCGACGGCCCTGCGCAGATCGGGATCCGCCCCCGCGGCCGCGCCGGCGGCTCCGTCGCCGGTGCTCGCGTCGAGCTCCGCCGCGCTCCCGACGAGCCGTTCCTCCCCCGTCGCGAGCCAGACCAGCCGCGCGATCGGCTGGCGCACGGCCTTCGCCGCGAGGATCGCCTCGAGCGCGTCGTTCTTCATGAACGCGCCACGCCGCCGAGCTCGAGCCGTTCGACGAAGATCCGG
>CAZFKD010000639.1:0-2453 GCA_964519695.1 uncultured Spirochaetaceae bacterium | reverse complement strand
GTGGGATCCGCGCGCGCTCGCGCAGGCCGCCCTCGCCGGCGAGCGGGCGGCGCGGGTCGTCGTGCTCGAAGGGGTGCGCGATGCGGACAACGTCGGCGGGATCTTCCGGGCGGCGATGGCGTTCGGCGCGCGCGCGGTCTTTCTCTGCGGGCAGGCCTGTGATCCGCTCTACCGCAAGGCCATCCGGACCTCGATGGGCGGCTCGCTCTGCGTCCCCTTCGCCCGGGGCGGCGAGGCGGCGCCGCTGATCGGCGTCCTCCGCACGGCGGGCTTCGGCGTGCTGGCCTTCGATCCGAAGCCGCCGGGCGAGGCGCTGGGCCGAGCGCAGTCGCGACTGGACGGGCCCGTGGCGCTGCTCTTCGGGACGGAGGGGGAGGGACTCTCGGCGGCGGCCCTCGCCGGGGCGACGCAGCGGGTCCGGATCGAGATGGAGCCGGGGGTGGATTCGTTGAACGTGGCGACGGCCGCGGCGATCGGGCTTCATGCGCTGCGTCCGCCGGCCGACGCAGGCAGGGATCGCGACGGAGGCTGAAGCGTGGACGCGAAACCGATTCTGATCCTGAAGACGGGCGAGGCGCTGCCGCCGGTGAAGGCCGCCTGGGGCGATTTCGAGGGCTGGATCGCGAACGGGCTCGGGCGTCGTCTGGCGCCGGGCGAGGTCGAGGTCGCGGCGGTCTATCTCGGGGATCCGCTGCCTGCGCCCGAGCGGATCGCCGGGGTCGTCATTACCGGCTCGGTCTCGATGGTGAGCGATCGCGAGCCCTGGAGCGAGCGCGCGGCGGCCTGGCTCGCGGACCTGGTCGCCGCCGATGCCGCTCCGGCGCTGGGGCTCTGTTATGGCCATCAGCTGCTCGCCCATGCCCTCGGCGGCGAGGTCGGCGCGAATCCGAACGGGCGCGAGATGGGCACGGTCGAGGTGCATCTCGAGGCGGATCCGCCGCTCTTCGAGCGGGGCATCTATCTCGGCCACACCTCCCATCTCGAAGCCGTCCTGCGCCCGCCCCGCGGCGCCCGCGTTCTCGCGCGCACCGCGCTCGATCCGCATTCCGCCCTGCGCTACGGCCCGCGCCAATGGGGCACGCAATTCCATCCCGAATTCGACGCGGAGATCCTGCGCAGCTACGTCGAGGCCCGGCGCGAGGTCCTCGCGGGCGAGGGGCGCGATCCGGATACGATGATCGCGCGGATCGAGGAGACGCCCGAGCTCTCCGGGCTGCTGGGGCGCTTTGCGCGCTTCGTGGAGCGATCGGGGTAGCCCGCGTCGTACGGCGGGCGCCTAACGGCTGCTGCGCTGGCGCGACAGCTCCCGGTGTCGGCGGACCTGCTCGCGGTAGACCCAGCGCAGGAGCTGGGAGCGGGTGCCCTCGTCGAGGCCCATGAACGCGACGGCGACGTTCGAGCGCCCGCCGCTCTTCACGACCGGGTTCGGATTGCGGACGACCCGCGCCGGGAGCACGAAGCACTCGCTGCCCGGCAGCTCGAGATGGACGACGACCTCTTCGTCGGCGGCGTAGTCCGTCGCCGAGCGGAACCGGATGCCGCCGGCCGAGAGGTCGAGCAGCTCGTGGACGACCTCGCCCGAGCGATCCCCCGGTTCTCCGGATTCCCCGGCCCCGGAACGACCCCGTTCGCGCACGACCCGGACCTGGAGTCCGTGGGCAGAAATGCGAACGAAGGCGCGTTGCTGGAGCCGCTGCCACTCGCTGGCGATGCGGAGCGCGAACGCCTCGGACGAGCTCGCCGCGACCGTCGCCGAGGTCGAATACCGGGCGTCGTTCTGGATCGGCGACTCGACGATCAGCGCCTCGCCCCGCTCGAGCGGGGCGCAGGAGCCGAGGAACCAGTGCAGCCCGTCCGCCACATGGTCGACGGGCACGACCATGGGGTAGCCGCCCGCCGGCCCGTTGGGATGCAGGATCAGCAGGTGGCCCGCCTCGACGATCAGCCGGCGTCGCTCGGATTCCGGTTTCTCCACAGGCTCTCGTTTCGACGGGATTCTCGGCGGGCGTTTCGAAAGGGCCGCCGGGTTGGCACCGCCCGGCGGGCCTTCCAACGGCAGTGGAATGCTTCTCGTGTCGGCGAAAGCCGCGGGTGCTTGAGTCGTCCCCTCGGGATTGGCCGATGCGCCGGGCCGGGGCGGCGAGGCCGCCCGTCGACAGTCGGAGCGATCACTCTTAGAGTCAGCGCATGAATCTTCGAGTCGCCGAGCTGGCGGACGCTGCGGGTGTCGGGGTCGACACGGTGCGCTTCTACCAGGCGCGCGGGCTGATCCCGCCGCCGATCCGGCAGGGCCGCTTCGCCCTCTACAGCGCGGACCATCTCGAACGGCTGCGCCGGATCCGGGCCCTGCTCGAGGCCGGCTTCAGCCTGGCCCAGATCCGTCGGCTGCTCGAGCCCGAACGCGAGCCCGGCGGGCGCCGCGGTGCCGTCGCCTGTGCCGGTCGCATGGCGCG
>CAZFKD010000638.1:0-2455 GCA_964519695.1 uncultured Spirochaetaceae bacterium | reverse complement strand
CACATGCCTGTAAAGTGGCAGGCATGGCCGTTGAACTTCGCGAACGCCGCTCCCCGGCACCCCATCGCGGGCGAGCTCGGGCCACTCCGTGACCTGGCGACTTCGCCCCGATCGATCGGAGAGCTCGAAGCGCAGCCAGAGCGCGCCGCTCCCGGTCGCAAAGCCGTGGCCCAGCCAGCGCACGCGCGCCGGCTCCCAGCCGCCGCTCTCGGATTCGACCCGCCACGCCGTCGCTGCGTCCGGACGCCACCATGCGGCCCCGCGGCTCATCGGCTCCCGACCCGGGCGCGCATCGTAGACGGGACCGGAGAATTCGACGTCTCCGCGCCAGAGCTGATGAATCGACGCGGTCTCCGTGCTGTAGGCGAGCCAGAGCTCGGGAGCGAGCGCGACGAGCAGCATCCGGGGCCGACCATCGAGGCTGCTGCGCAGCACCCAGGGCGAATGTCCCCGCCTCGGATAGGCGCGCCGTCCGAATCCCGCGTTGTCGTCGATCGGCAGCGGGTGCACCGTCGTGTAGAAGACGGACACGAGTTCGAGGAGCGAGAACGACTCGACCGCCAGTCGCGTCTCGTTCGGCTGGCGCTGCAACCAGGCGCGGAAGCCGGCGTCGAGCCCGATCGCGATCGCGAGGACCACGGCAGCGAAGAGGATCAGTCGGCGTCTCATGCGCTGCCTCGCGTCCTTTCCCGAACCGGCCGTCGTCCGCGCAGACGGTCGCTGCCAGCGCAGGCTCTCGCAAGAGAGGATGGCCGGGCGGACAGGATCCATCGATCGGCCGAGCGAGTGGCCTCCGCCGGTCCGCGCGCGAGTCGGCGCATCGCATCGCCCGCTCCGAAGCCGGATCCCGGGCATGAGCCGACCTGACCGCGGGTTCAGCGCGTGCGCCACTTCGAGGCGATCGTCTCACCCGCTCGTCCCTGCGCAGGGAGGACCGCCGGAGCGGGATCACCAGAGGTCGCGTGCTTCGCGCAGCGGGCACAGCCGGGATAGGCTCCGCGGGATCGAAGGAGCCCAGCGTGTTCAGCCTGCATCCCCGCCTCGTCGCCGATTGTTTCGATCTCGGATCCCTGCCGCTCTGCCAGGTCCTGCTCATGAACGACGAGCGGTTCCCGTGGTGCATCCTGGTGCCGCGGATTCCGGATCTGCGCGATCTGCACGACGTGCCGCGCGACCGACGCACGGCGCTCTTCGACGAGATCGAGCAGGTCGGGGGCGTGCTCATGCAGATCCATGGCGCCGACAAGCTGAACGTCGCGGCCCTCGGAAACGTGGTGCCCCAGCTGCATGTCCACGTCATCGCCCGCACCACCACGGACGCCGCCTGGCCTGCGCCCGTCTGGGGCAAAGGGACCTCGGTGCCCTATGCCGAGGCGATGCCGCGGATCGAGGCGCTGCGCCGGGCACTGCGCCTCTGACAGGGACGACCGGACCACGGTCGCTGCGCTGCCTTTCTGCTCGGAGCGCGTCCTGAAAGCATTCCGTTCCATGGCCGATCCCGGCATTCGTGCGCCATCCTCCCCTTCGGAGCGGAGGCTCCGCCCCCGAGCGCGGAGCGCGCGATCCGGAGGGCGTGACCATGAGATGGATCACGGGCGCGACGATCCTGGCTCTCTGGCTGTTCTCGGGCTGCGCATCGGCGCCGACCGGACCGGCGCCTGGCGAACGCCTGCTCTACTCGATCGAAGGGTTGCAACGGGTCGACATCGCGGTTCCCGGCGTCCTCGAGCTGCGCGAGAAGCACGGGATCGGAAGCTACGACGCCCTGATGCTGCCGCCGCCGAGCCTGCGCTACCGCCAGGACTCACAGCGCCTGACCACAGGCGCCAGGGAGATCTTCCTCTCCCTTCTCCACCGGACCCTC
The DNA here is from genome assembly GCA_964519695.1 of uncultured Spirochaetaceae bacterium. Lineage (GTDB taxonomy): Bacteria > Myxococcota_A > UBA9160 > UBA9160 > UBA4427 > UBA4427. The sequence goes on along the minus strand of CAZFKD010000638.1, from coordinate 591 downwards.
GTCGATGCGACGAACGCGGCCTCGATCCCGATCGTGAGCGAGCCCGGCCCCTGCGTGATGGAGATCGAGTTCGACGTCGTCCGGATGTTCATCGACGTGTCGGAGCGCTCGAAGCAGGTCGCCCACCTGATCCTCGTCATGCAGTTCCGGGACTCGGACAGCGGCGACCTGCTCCTGCGTTATGCGACGGAGAACGAGATCCCGACCGGGGGGCCCGACATCCCGAACCGGGAGCAGCTCCGCAAGGGACTGGCTGCCATGATGCGGAACATGGACCTCGCCGGTCCGCTGCGGGGCGCGGGGCTCGCCGACGACGAGACTTCTCCAGGCTGCAACGGCACGCTCGCCGCGATCGGTCGGGCGGCGCAGCAGGAGCGCTGAGGACGCGGACGGGATCCGAGCGCTCCTCCCCACCCCGGAAACGCGCCGACGCTTCGAGCCTCGGCGCGAATCGGCTCGCGAGCGTCGTCCCGTCGTCGATCCCGAACGATCGCTCGAGGACCGATGGACTCGCGCTCGACCATCGCCCCTCGCCTCACCCGACGCCCTCGCCCTCGTACCAGATCGGCGAGGTCCAGAGCCGCTCCTGGA
>CAZFKD010000637.1:0-2457 GCA_964519695.1 uncultured Spirochaetaceae bacterium | reverse complement strand
CGCCTCGAGCTCGTCGTCGAGGCGGCGGATCGGCGCCGACAGCGCATCGTAGGCGGCATGCATGTTGGCCCAGAGCGTGTCGCCGCCGAGGCTCGGAAGCTTCACTGCGCGCAGGATCGAGCCCATCGGCGGCTCGGCAGCGAAGGTATTGTCGCTATGCCATTCGTCCGCGCCTTCGCCTTTCGGCGCCTGCTGATCGAGCACGATCATCTCGGGGTTCTCGCCGTATTTCGGGCGGAAGGGCGGGATGTCGATCTTCCCGAACTGCCGCGCGAAGGCGAGATGCTCTTCGGGCGTGATGTCCTGATCGCGGAAGAAGAGCACGTGATGGCGAAGGAAGGCGGCCTCGATCGCGTCGCGATCCTCCTTCGCGAGGGGCTTCCTCAGATCGACGCCCGTGACGTAGGCGCCGAGGCAGGGATTGACGGGACGGATGTCGATCATGTTTCCCTCGTCGCTTCCCGCGCGCGGAGCCCGCGCCGCCCGCGCAGCGCCGCGGGCGAACTCCGCCGCGCCGGCGGAATCGCTTGCATCCACGCGATCGGGATCCCTAGCTTCGGTCGGTCGAGGCGCCTCCGCAAGCCTGCGGAAGGCCGAGTTCGGGGGCGGGCGGGATGATCGTCGACAGCCATGTGCACGTCATCGCGCCCGATCTCGCGCGCTATCCGTTCACGCCCCGGCCGCTCTCGGGCCAGTGGTACATCGACGGCCCATGCTCCGCCGACGAGCTGCTCGTCCAGATGGACGCGAGCGGCGTCGACCGCGCAATCCTCGTCCAGGCCGTCGGCGCGTACTCCTTCGACAACGCCTACGCGGCCGCCGCCGCCCGTGCGCATCCGGCGCGTTTCGTCTCCGCGGCCTGCGTCGATCCGCTCGCCGATGGCGCGATGGAGACGCTCGAGTCCTGGATCCGCGGCGAGGGCATGCAGGGCGTCCGGATCTTCGCCGTCTCCCGCACGGACGAGACCTGGCTCGCCGACCCGCAAACCTTCCGGCTCTGGGAGCGCGCGATCGCGCTCGGGGCGCATCTGATCGTGACGATCATGAACCACCAGCTCCCGGCGCTGAACCGCTTCCTCGAAGCGTTCCGCGACGCGCCGATCTCCCTCGACCACTGCGCCTTCCCCGATCCGGCGGCGCCGCAGTCGCTCTTCGCGCTCGCGCGCCATCCGAACCTCCATCTCAAGGTCACGACCCACGTGCTCGATGCCGCGCTCGAGCACGCCGGCTCGGCGCAGCCCTTCGTAGGGCGGCTCGTCGATGCGTTCGGCGCGGATCGATTGATGTGGGGATCGGATTTCTGCCAGATCCAGGGGCGGCGTTATGCGGAACTCGTCGCGCTCGGGCGGAGCGCATTCGAGGGGCTCCCCCAGGCCGAGCGCGATACTTGCCTCGGCGGGACGGCCGGGCGGCTCTGGGGGCTCGCCGCGGGTCCGGGCTCGCGGTCGGCATAGCCGCAGCGGTCGGCGCTTCCGTCAAAGCCAGGCCGAAGGCTGAAGCCGAACCTGAGGCTCAATTCGAATCTGAAACCGGAGCCGAAGCCTGCGCCGTCAGCGGAGCGGGCCGACGTCCGTCAGCTCGACGACGTTGCCCGAGGGATCCTTGCAGAACGCTGCGCGGACGGGGACGCCGAAATCCTCGCGCGACATCGTGTCCATCACGAACGGGACGCCCTTGCTCTTCAGCGCGTCGACGGTCTCGTCGAAGTGGGCGGGCTCGATGTAGAGCGCGATGTGCGGGAATCCGCCCTTGAGGTCCGGCATCTCCTTCACGACCGAGAGATGCAGCTGGAGATCGCCGATCCGGTACCAGGCGCCGGCGAAGCCGCCGAAATCCGGACGGGGCAGGACTTCGAAGCCGAGCTTCTCGATGTAGAAGTCGTGAGCGGCCTGGAGATCGTCGACCAGGATGTTCACGTGCGAGTAGCCGGAGATCGGATGCGCGAGGCTCATGTCGAATCCTCCACGGGTGGGGCGGTCCTGTCGGGTCGGTTCCTGTCGGGTCGGTTCCTGTCGGGTCGAGAGACGCGCGGGCGCGGCGCCCGGCCATCGCGAGACCCTAGCGCGCCAGCAGCTCGCGCATGAGGGGTACGGGGAAGTGGTTCGTCAACATCTCGTCGGAGATGTCGTGACCTTGTGCCTTCATCCGCCGCATGACCTTGATCGTCACGGCCCCCCGCCAGAAGGCCGAGTAGAGCATGTCCCAGCGGAAATCGCGGATCTTCTCGCCGCTCGCCCGCTCGTACATCGCGATCAGCTCGCTCTCCGAGGGCGTCCCCGGCAGGCAGCGGCCGGCCGATTGCTGGGCGCGCAGATCCGAGATCCGCAGTGACGCGAGGTCCACCTGCGGATGGCCGATCATCGCGATCTCCCAGTCGATGACCGCCGCGACCTCGACCGTCTCGCCGCCGCTCGCGCTCTGCGCATCGCTTCCGCCCGCCGCCTCGCCCGAGCCGAC
>CAZFKD010000636.1:0-2468 GCA_964519695.1 uncultured Spirochaetaceae bacterium | reverse complement strand
CCCATCCCCGGCGGCCTGCCGCTCCCGCCCCGGCCCTGGGAGATCGCCCGGATGCCGCTGGTCGACGACTGGAACGACGACGGGCAGGTCACGGCGCTGGTCCCGGCGCTGTCCGGCGCCTGGCTCGTCGCGCTTCCGGACGGAGCGGCCCGTCCGATCGAGATGCCCGTCTACGCGAGCTATGTGAGCTTCATGCCCTTCCTGCCGGAGACCGTCTGGAAATGGCTGGTCCAGGAGGTCAGCTGGCCGTCGATCGCTCGGGGCGACGACGACGGAGACGGACGCCGGGATCTGTTCGCCCTGTCGCGCTGGGAGATCTGGATCTACCACACCGGCCCAGACGGCCTTCCGTCGACTCCTTCCCGCAAGCTCGCGTGGATCCCTTTCGACGAAGAGACGGAGCGCCGGCCCGGCTCCACCGCCCACAATCTCTTCGCCCTCGATCTCGACGGCGACACGCGCGCCGACCTCGTCCTGAACACGATCGAGGGCGGTCTCACCCGCGGACGCTCGACGACCCGCTTCCATCTGGGCGGCGCCGGCGGTGTGTCGCTCGACGAGCGGCCGACGGCGATCCGGGAGCTCCGCGGCGGCTTCTCGGGCGTCGATTTCATCGACCTCGAGGGCGACGGTGTCAGCGAAATCCTGGAGACGAGCTTCGAGTTCGGGGTCCTGCAGCTGATCCGCCTGCTCGTGACGCAGCGGGCCGAGACGACCGTCCGGATTCTCCGGCTCGATCCGGCCAGCCCGGGCGGAGTGCAGATGCTGTTCGAGGATCGGGTCGCGCTCGCGCTCGATTTCGAGAACGGCCGCATCGACGGCCTCGTCCCCGGATTCGGCGACTGGAACGGCGACGGACAGCTCGACCTGTTCGTCGGCGATGGCAGCGACTCGATCCGTTTTCGATTGGGGAGCCGACGGCCCGGCACGCCCCTCTTCGGCAGTCCGCTCGGTCGCCAGCCGGTTCCCCTCGCGAGTGGAACCACTCGGGTCGCCGACCTGGATGGCGACGGACTCGACGATCTCGTCGCGTACACGACGACCGAGCCCGGCCCGCCACTCGTCGTGCTCGAGAACCTCGGTCGCCTGCCGGGGACTCCGGCGCGTGTGCAACCGCGCTGAAACCGGCGCGCCGACGACGCCGAAGCGTCCCCGCGACGCCGCGCCCGGACGCGGACCGGTCAGACGCCGCCAGGCAGCGGCACCCCGAGATGGGCGTAGGCGTGGGGCGTGGCGACACGACCGCGCGGCGTGCGCGCGAGAAAACCGCAGTGGATCAGATAGGGTTCGACGACATCCTCGAGCGTTCCTTTGTCTTCGCCGACCGCTGCGGCGAGCGTCTCGAGTCCGACGGGACCGCCTCCGAACTTGACGACGAGCGTCTGCAGGAAGGCCCGATCGAGTCCGTCGAAGCCCGCGTCGTCGACGTCGAGGCGAGCGAGCGCGAAGCGCGCGATGTCGAGCCCGACGTCCCCCGACCCGCCCTCGCGGACCGCCGCGAAATCCCGAACGCGCCGAAGCAACCGGTTGGCGATCCGGGGCGTGCCCCGGGCGCGCCGCGCGATCTCGAAGGCCGCCTTCGCGTCGATCGCGAGCCCGAGCAAGCCGCCCGAGCGAACGACGATCTTCTCGAGATCGTCGACCGGATAGTATTCGAGGCGCGCGGACCAGCCGAATCGATCGCGCAGGGGCGAGGTCAGGAGCCCGGCCCGGGTCGTCGCCCCGATCAGCGTGAAGCGCGGCAGATCGAGGCGGATCGAGCGCGCCGTCGGCCCCTCGCCGATCAGCAGATCGAGCTGGAAATCCTCCATCGCCGGATAGAGGATCTCCTCGACCGCCGGCGAGAGGCGATGGATCTCGTCGATGAAGAGCACGTCGCCCGCTTCGAGATTCGAGAGCAGCGCCGCGAGATCCCCGGGACGCTCGATCGCCGGACCGCTGGTCGCCCGGAACTGGGCGCCGAGCTCGACGGCCACGATCCGCGCGAGGGAGGTCTTGCCGAGACCGGGCGGACCGTGGAAGAGCACGTGATCGAGGGGCTCGCCCCGCTCCCGCGCGGCGCGCACGAAGACGTGCAGGTTCTCGCGCAGCCGCGGCTGCCCGATCATCTCCTCGAGATTCTTCGGGCGCAGCGACTCCTCCGCGCTGCGCTCCTCGGGCTGTCGCGAAAGGGAGAGCTCGCCTCGCTCCATCCGATCTCCTCTGCGCTTCGCGTGAGCGACCCGCTCCGGTCGTGTTCAAGATCCCGGCTTACCCCGGCGCCCCCGCATCCCGGTCGGCTCGCGTCGGGCGGTCAACTCGCGAGTCGGCGCAGCGCGAGCCGGATGAGCACCTCGATGCGCGCGTCGGGCGGCGCTTCGGCGAGCGCCCCGGCGACGACCCGTTCGGCCTGCGAGCGGGGATAGCCGAGATTCACCAGCGCCGACAAGAGCTCCTCCTCCGGCTCGGCCGCCTGCATCGAAGGGACG
>CAZFKD010000635.1:0-2468 GCA_964519695.1 uncultured Spirochaetaceae bacterium | reverse complement strand
GAGCAGCGCAGCGGCGCCAACCCCTTCAAGTTCGGCCTGATCGGCAGCACCGACACGCATAACGGCCTCGCTGGCGGCGTCGAAGAGAGAAGCTGGCCCGGCCATCTCGGCATCGCCGACGGCGACCTCGGCAACCGGCTCTCGGAGGAGCCCGGCGTGATGGGCAACATGGCGAACGGCCCGGGCGGGATCGCGGGCGTCTTTGCCGAGGAGAATTCACGCGAGGCGATCTTCGAGGCGCTCCGGCGGCGGGAGGTCTTCGGAACCAGCGGTCCGCGCATCGAGCCGCGGCTCTTCGCGGGCGCCGCGCTGCCGGACGACCTCTGCGCGCGCAGTGATCGACTCGAGCTCGCCGATCGAAAAGGCGTTCCGATGGGCGCGGACCTCGCGCTCCCGCCTGGTGCGGCGGGCCCCGTCTTCGCGGCCTTCGCCAGCGCGGATCCGGGCAGCGCGGGCGCGCCCGGCAACGACCTGCAGCGCATCCAGATCATCAAGGGCTGGGTCGACGCCGAGGGCGGCCTGCACCAGGAGGTCGTCGACGTCGCCGGCGGTCCCAACGGCGCCTCGGTCGATCCCCGGACCTGCGAAACGCAGGGCTCGGGCGCCCGGGAGCTCTGCGGCGTCTGGCGGGACCCGGCCTACGATCCCGCGCTCGGCGCCGTCTATTATGCGCGGGTCGTCGAGAATCCGAGCTGTCGCTATTCGGCCTGGCAGTGCAACGCGCTGCCCGAGAACGAGCGGCCGCCGGGCTGCGCCCACGAACGCATGTCGCCCGTCCAGCAGGAGCGGGCCTGGACCTCGCCGATCTGGGTCCGGGGAGGAGGTTCCGCATGACCGTCGAGACCCGCATCACGTTCTGCCGCATCTGCGAGGCGACCTGCGGCCTCGAGGTCGACGTCGATCCCGCGGCGAATCGCGTCGTCGCCATCCGCCCCGATCCGAAGCACGTCGTCTCGAAGGGCTATGCCTGCGTGAAGGGCACACGCTGGGGCGCGACGCAGCACAGCCCCGACCGCGTGCTCCATCCCCTGAAGCGCGTCGGCGACCGCTTCGTCGAGATCTCGTGGGATCAGGCGATCGCCGAGATCGGCGCGAAGCTGAGCCGCCTGATCGATCGCTACGGCCCCAACGTGTTGGCGCATTTCGTCGGGTCGGCGGGCGGGGCGATCGTGCTCTCGCCGATGGTGCGCGTCGCGCTCTACCAGGCGATCGGGACGCGCCGCATGTACGGCACGGGCACCTGCGACACGATGAACAAGTTCCGCGTCAACGACGAGATGTACGGCGCCGCCATGCGCCTCATGTATCCCGACGTCGACCATACCCATTTCATGCTCGTCCTCGGCGCCAACCCCGCCGTCTCCGGCAATACGCTCTACCACCTCCCCCGCGCCCAGGAGCGCTTCGCCGCGATCAGCAAGCGCGGCGGCCGGGTCGTCTTCCTGAATCCGCGCCGGATCGAGACGGCGGCCGCCGGCGAGCATCTCTTCATCCGCCCGGATACCGACGTCTACTTCCTCGCGGCCTTCCTCAACGAGACGATCCGAACCGGCCATGTCGATCGCGAACGCATCGAGAAGTTCATGGTCGGCTTCGAGCGCCTCGCGAAATCGGTCGAGGCCTGGACGCCCGAGCGCCAGGAGCGCGTGACTGGGGTTCCGGCCGCGACGCTGCGCGAGCTGGTCGAGGCCCACTCCGAAGCGAGCCGCAGCGGCCGGGGCGCCGCGCTCTCGATGGCGACCGGCGTCAATCAGGGCCGCAGCGGATCGCCCTGCTTCTGGCTGCTCGAGTCCATCAACGCGATCAGCGGCAATCTCGATCGCCGCGGCGGAACCCTGCTCGGATCGGGCCTCGTCGACATGGGCGAGGCCATGAAGGAGCTCGCACTGACCTTCGACCGCGAGGACGGCCTCCCGACCGTCTCCGGCATCCAGCCCTCCGGCATGCTCGCCGACGACATCCTCGGCGATCCGAACGTCCCGGACGATCCGAAGCGGATTCGCGCGATGATCGTCGAGGCGAGCAACCCGCTGCTCGCCTGCAGCAACCCCGATGGCCGCCTCGACCGCGCCTTCGAGAGCCTCGAGCTGCTGGTCACGATCGACCTCTTCCGCAACGAGGTCGGCAGCCTCGCCCATTACGTGCTCCCCGCGCAGACCTGGATGGAGCGCCCCGAGATCCCCTACGCGCTCCAGAGCTTCGCCGGCGCCTGCGCGACGCCCTACATCATCTACGCCGATCCGGTAGTCGAGGCGCCGCCGGACGTGCGGCCCGAGTGGTGGATCTATCTGCGCCTCGCCGACGCGCTCGGCGTCACGCTCTTCGGCAATCGCCTGACGTCGGCCGCCGCGAAGCTCTACGCGCGGCTTCGCCATTCGCCCATCGGGCGCCTCCTGCCCGGGCCCGAGAAGATCTTCGACGGCCTGTTCCGCAAGGCCGGCCTCCCCGGCGTCGCCGAGATGCGCGAG
>CAZFKD010000634.1:0-2477 GCA_964519695.1 uncultured Spirochaetaceae bacterium | reverse complement strand
CTCCCTCGGCAAGTCGATCGCCCGCGCGACGGGTCGCGATTTCGTTCGCATCAGCCTCGGCGGCGTGCGCGACGAGGCCGAGATCCGGGGCCATCGCCGGACCTACATCGGCGCGCTCCCGGGCAAGATCATCCAGGGCCTCAAGAAGGCGGGCAGCTCGAACCCCGTCTTCCTGCTCGACGAGATCGACAAGATGTCGATGGATTTCCGCGGCGATCCGAGTTCGGCGATGCTCGAGGTCCTCGACCCCGAGCAGAATCACACGTTCTCGGACCACTATCTCGACGTCGACTACGACCTCTCGCGCGTGATGTTCATCTGTACCGCGAACGTGCTCGGCGAGATCCCGCGGCCGCTTCAAGATCGCATGGAGATCATTCAGATTCCCGGCTACATCGAGTCGGAGAAGCTCTCGATCGCGACCAAGCATCTCGTCGACAAGGTGCGCCGCGACAACGGCCTCGCGGAGGGCGATCTCGTGTTCGGCGAGGCGTCGATCCTCGAGGTGATCCGGCACTTCACGCGCGAGTCGGGCGTTCGCTCGCTCGAGCGCGAGCTCGCGTCGATCGCGCGTAAGGTCGCGCGCGAGAAGGTGACGTCCGGCGCGGCCTTCAAGCCGGTTCGCGTGACGCCCAAGCTCGTGCGCAAGTTCCTCGGCGTGCAGCGCTACCGCTTCGGCCAGACCGAGGCCGAGAACCGCATCGGTGTCACGACGGGCCTCGCCTATACCGAAGTCGGCGGCGACCTGCTCCAGACGGAAGTCTCGGTGACCCCGGGCAAGGGCAAGCTGCTGATCACCGGGCGCCTCGGCGAGGTCATGCAGGAATCCGCGAACGCGGCAATGTCCTACATCCGATCGCGCGCGAAGCAGCTCGGCCTGACGAGCGACTTCCACGACAAGGTCGACATCCACATCCACGTACCCGACGGCGGCACGCCCAAGGACGGTCCGTCCGCCGGCATCACGCTCGCGACGACGATCGCCTCGGCCCTGACGCGGATCCCGGTGCGCGCGAACGTCGCGATGACGGGCGAGATCACGCTGCGCGGCCGCGTGCTCCCGATCGGCGGCCTCAAGGAGAAGCTGATCGCGGCCCATCGCGGTGGCATCGATACCGTCTTGATCCCCAAGGACAACGAGAAGGATCTCAAGGATCTGCCGGACATCATCAAGAAGAACATCCGCCTGGTCCCGGTGAGCCACATGGACGAGGTTCTGCGCGAGGCGCTCGCCGTGACCGATGCGACTCGACTGCTCGAGGTCGGAGACGGGATCCACGAGATCGAGGAGATCTACATCGTGCCGGGTCGTCCTTCGCTCCCGACGACGGAGCTGCCGCATCCGGCCGGTGTGAACTGATCCGACGCGAGCGCGCGGAGCGCGAAGCGGGGCGATGGGACGGAGGGCAGCGCCGCGCGGCCCTTCGATGGGCGCGTAGCTCAGCTGGTTAGAGCACCTCGTTTACACCGAGGGGGTCCGGGGTTCGAATCCCTGTGCGCCCACCATCGTCTGCGCCCTCGCCGAATCCGCCGCCCTGCGCGCCGAAGGGAAATCAGTCGACCCCGGACGCCGCTCCGGGCGCCGAGGTCCGATGCAAATGTCCGATCCGTCCGGCTCCAGGTCTGCGTTTCCCGCCGAGCCGGTCCCTGCGCGCGTCTTCGTCGAGGATGTCGTTCCCGCGCTCTTCGTCGATCTCGAGCTGACCGCCGCCGAACGCGCCGTCGAGCTCCGGCTCGGCGTCGTGCTGACGGCGGACGCGCAGGGTGATCCGGGCGGCGAATGGACCCTGCATTTCGTCGACGGCGAGCTCGGCATCGAGCCGACCCGCCGCCCGGACTGCGACATCACGCTCGTCCAGCGCGTCGCCGACTGGCGCTCGGCCCTCTGGTCCGGCCGACCGGCCTTCATCGCCGACGCCGTCCAGTCGCTCTTCGCGGCGCCCGGGGCGGCGAGCGGCTTGCCCTTCACGCTCGTGCCCGACCCGCGCGCCCTCGACGCCCTGCGTGCGTTGCGGGGCTATCTCGAGATCCGCGTCGAGGCGGAGGCCGGTCCCCCTTCCGCCGTCGGGAGCGGCGCGCCGGCGGACGACTGGCGTCTCGGGATCGGTCTCGGTCCCGGCCCGATCCCGGCGGACCCGGACGCCACGATCCAGCTCGGCGCCGCCGAGGCCGACGCCATCCACCGCGGCCGCCTCCATCCGCTCGAGGCCTTGATGACCGGCGAGCTACGCCTCGAAGGCGACCTCGGCCTGATCCTCCAGATCCAGGCCATCGCCATGACCGCTTCCCTCCCGCGCTAGGAGCCTGACCCAAGATGGGCGCGGAGGCGCCGCGCGGCCAGCTTGGGTCCGGCTCCTAGCGGAGGCCTCGCTTCTCGGCTAAAAAATGTCGCCCAGAACTGCTGCGGGCCGGTAGTTCAACCGGTTAGAGCACCGGCCTGTCACGCCGGAAGTTGCGGGTTCGAGTCCCGTCCGCCC
>CAZFKD010000633.1:0-2482 GCA_964519695.1 uncultured Spirochaetaceae bacterium | reverse complement strand
CAGCAGGCGCGCGCGCGCGGCCAGCGCCGCGGGCAGGAAGCGCTGCGCGAGGCCGATCAGCCCGAGCCGCTGCACGATCGCGAGCAGACCGACGAGCGCTCCGAGCCGCGCGCGCCGCGGCACGATCTCGCGCAGCAGGAACCGCTCGATCGCGCGCACGGCCCGCCCGCCGGGCTGCGCCTCGCGCACGGCGTCGCGCGTCTTCTCGAGGATCTCGCCGTAGCGAACGCCCGAAGGACAGGCCGTCTCGCAGGCGCGGCAGCCGAGGCAGAGGAAGGCCTCCTCGGCGAGCAGCGCCGGATCGTCGAGCCGGCCTTCGGCATGGCCGCGCATGAGATAGATGCGGCCGCGGGGCGACGAGGTCTCGCGGCCGGTGGCGCGATAGGTCGGGCAGCTCTGGAGGCAGAGGCCGCAGTGGACACAATCGAGCGTCGCCGCATGGATCTCGCCGAAGAGCCGGCCGGCGAGGGGCGAGCACGCGAGCGCATCGGAAGCGGTCGTCGCCGCCGATTCCAGAATCGGATCGTCGCTGCGGGTCATCGCCTCAGCTCCCCATCACGAAGCGGCCGGGGTTGAGGATGCCGCGCGGGTCGAAGCGCGCCTTCAGGGCTGACGCGAGCGCGCGGGTTCCCGGCGCTTCCCCGAAGACGTCGAGCCCGTCGAAGCCCGCGGCCGGCAGCCATTCGAAGCTCGCGTGTCCGCCGCAGGCGATCGCCCGCTCGCGCAGGCGGAGCAGGCCTTCGGCGTCGATCGGCTTTTCGCCGCCCCGCGCCGTCAGGACGCCGAGGCCGAGATCGATCGAGAGCTCGAAGCCCGCGGCGAGGAGGGCCTCGCGCAGCTCGCCGAGACGGGCCCCGAGGACGCGGGCGCGCAGGCCGATCGGATGGCGGCTCGCGGCATGCGCCCGTGCGTCGCGCAGGCGGTCGACGGCATCGGGCGCGGCGGGCGAGAGATCGAAGTCGCGGGCGAGCGCCTCGTGATCGTGGCGCAGGCCCGCTTCGCCCGAGCCGAGCTCGACGAGCAGCTCGGCCTCGCGATCGGCGGACGATTCGTTCCAGACGAAGGCACGGGCGCTCGCGCAGCGTGCACGCGCCCGCGCGCGTTCGAAGCTCGTGCCGTCGCGCGCGACGCGACTCGTCAGGATCGCTCGCTGCGCCGGCTGTGGCCGCAGCCGCAGCCCGGCGCCGGGGACGACGCCGAGCGAGCCGAACGAGCCGGTGTAGAGCTTCGTCAGGTCGTAGCCGGTCACGTTCTTGACGACCCGGCCGCCGCATTTCGACGGCGTGCCGTCGGCGCCGACCAGCTCGAGACCGAGCACGGCATCGGCGACGCGGCCGAACGCCTGGGCGCGCGGGCCCATCGCGGCGCTCGCGATCGTGCCGCCGACCGTCGCCGCTTCGCCCGGCGGATCGAGCGGGAGCTCCCAGCCCTCGGCCGCGACCGCCTGCTGGAGCGCGCGGATCGGCGTGCCGGCGAGCGCGTGGACGACGCCCTCGTCGGGCTCGAAGACGTCGACGCCCGCGAGCGCGTCGAGCGAGATCGCCGCCGCGAGCGGGCGGGCACGGTTCGCGAACGACAGGCGCGTGCGGCCGCCGCAGAGCAGGACGGCTTCGTTCTTCGCGTGGTGATCGGCGAGCAGCGCCGTGAGCTCGGCGACCTCCTTCGGCCGCTCGATGCGCAGGGCGCAGGCGCCGGGCACGTCGATCCGCGCCGATCCGAGCGCTCCCGCCGGGCCGACGCCCGCCTCGCTTCCGACGCTCATTCGAACGCCACCGCGTCGTAGCCCCGCGCCTTCGGATTCGACTCGACACAGAATCGCGTCGTCGGGATGATCTTGCCCGGGTTGCAGAAGCCGTCGGGATTGAACGTGTCGCGCAGGCGCATCATCGGATCGAGATCTGCGGCGCCGAAGACGAGATGCATGTAGTCGCGCTTCTCGACGCCGACGCCGTGCTCCCCCGTGATGACGCCCCCGACGGCGACGCAGGCCTCGAGGATCTCCTTCCCCGCCGCCATGACGCGTGCAAGCTCGTCGGGATCGCGGCGATCGAAGCAGATGTTGGGATGCAGGTTGCCGTCGCCGGCGTGGAAGACGTTCGCGAGCTTGAGGCGATGGCGATCGCAGATCTCGCAGACCTTCTCGAGGATGGCCGGCAGATGGATGCGCGGGACCACCGCGTCATGGACGTAGAGATCGGGCGCGAGCCGCCCCATCGCGCCGAACGCGCCCTTGCGCGCGCGCCAGAACCGCTTGCGTTCCGCTTCGTCGCGGGCGATCTCGATCGCCTGGCAGCGCTCCGCCTCGCAGGCCGCGCGGATCGCCTCGATCTCGCCGGCGAGGTTCACGGGCAGTCCGTCGAGCTCGACGATCAGGACCGCGCCGGCCGTCGTCGGCAGCCCGGCGGCATAGACGCTCGCCTCGACCGCGTCGATCGTGCGCCGATCGACGATCTCGAGCGCCGCGGGCACGACCCCGCTCCGG
>CAZFKD010000632.1:0-2485 GCA_964519695.1 uncultured Spirochaetaceae bacterium | reverse complement strand
CCGAGTCGAAGCTCTTCAGCCCCGCGCCGGTCCGCTACGGCGAGCCGCCGAACCATGCGGTCCACGAGATCGACCTCGCGCTGCCCGGCGTGCTGCCGGTCCTCAACGAGCGGGCCGTCGAGCTCGCGATCCGGCTCGGGCTCGCGATCCACGCGACGGTGAACCCGGTCTCGGTCTTCGCGCGCAAGAACTACTTCTATCCCGATCTGCCGAAGGGCTACCAGATCTCGCAGTACGAGGAGCCGATCGTCTCGAACGGCTGGCTCGAGATCGAGGTCGGCCGGGGCGAGCAGTCCGAGCGGCGCCGCATCGGGATCACGCGCGCGCATCTCGAGGAGGACGCCGGCAAATCGATCCACGACGACGCGATTGCCGGCGGCGCCGATTCGGCGATCGACCTGAATCGCGCGGGCGTTCCGCTGCTCGAGATCGTCTCCGAGCCCGATCTGCGGACGCCCGAGGAGGCGAGCGCCTATCTGCGGACCCTGCGCGGCATCCTGCGCGCGATCCAGGTCTCCGATGCGGACATGGAGAAGGGGCAGCTGCGCTGTGACGCGAACGTCTCCGTCCGCCGCCGCGGCGAGACCGCCTTCGGGACGCGGACGGAGATCAAGAACCTGAACTCCTTCGCCCACGTCGAGGACGCGATCGAAGCCGAGGCGCTGCGCCAGATCGAGCTGATCGAGGACGGCGGCGCCGTCGTCCAGGCGACAATGGGCTACGACCCGGAGCGCCGCCGGACCCATGTCCAGCGCCTCAAGGAGAACGCGGACGACTATCGTTATTTCCCGGATCCCGACCTGATCGAGCTGCGGATCGCGCCGGCGCGGATCGAGGCCGTTCGCGCGCGGCTGCCGGAGCTGCCCGAGGCGCGTCGCGCGCGCTTCGAATCCGAGTATGGGATCGCGGCCGCGGACGCCGGGCTGCTGACGACTTCGCGAACGCTGGCGGATTTCTTCGAGGCGACGGCGCGGGCCTGCGGCTCGCCGAAGGCCGCGGCGAACTGGATCGTCCGGGACCTGCTGCGCGAGCTCAAGGAGCGCGATCTCGAGGTCGAGGCGACGCAGCTGACGCCGGCGATGCTCGCCGGGCTGATCGGGCTCGTCGAAGGGGGGCGGCTGACGGCGCGCAGTGCGGCGGAGCTCTTTCCCGTGCTCGTCGCCGAGGGCGGAGACCCGGAACGGCTGATGGCCGAGCGGGGTCTCGAGGCCGTCTCCGATACCGGTGCGATCGACGGATGGGTCGATCAGGTGATCGAGAAGCATGCCGAGGTCGTGGCGCTGGTCCGCGCGGGCGACGACAAGCCCCTCAACTTCCTGATGGGGCAGGTCATGAAGGCGAGCCAGGGCAAGGCCGATCCCGGCTCCGTGCGCGGCGCGCTCGTCCGCAAGATTCGCGGTTAGGCGCGCGGCCGATCCGGCGTCGGGAGGCGAGCGCCGCGCGCCCGTCGGCCGCCGCCCGTTCGAGGCCGCCCGATCCCGCCGCGAAAGGAGGTCCGTCTGTCCAACCGTTCCCGGATCGCGCTCGCGCTCGGACTCGTCGCCGTCTTCCTCGTCGCCGCTCTCGGCCTGCTCGCCCTCGCCCTGCCGCGGCTCGTCAATACGCCCGAGTTCCGCGAGGCGCTCGCGAAGCGGGCGGGGGAGGCGCTCGGCACGCCGGTCGAGTGGAGGAATCTCGAGATCGGTTTCCTGCCGCCGCGCGTGATCCTGGACGAGCCCCTGCTCGTCGGGCAGGACGTCTCGGATGCGGCCGACGCGAGCATCGCCGTTCGTTCGATCGATCTGCGGCTCGCCTGGCTGCCGCTGCTCGAGCGGCGGATCGCGATCGAATCGCTCGTGCTCCACGGTCTCGACCTCGTCGTGACGCGCACGCCCGATGGCATCGTCCTGCCCGAGATCCTGCGCGCCGGTGCCGACGGCGCGGACGAGGGAGCGCCCGGCGAAGCGGCGGAGGCGCCGGACTCGGCCGAGGCGCCGGACGCCTTCGTGCTCGACCTGCGCGCGCTGCGACTCGAGCAGGCCCGCGTGCTGATCCACGACCGGACCTTCGATCCCCCGGTCGACGCGCGGCTCGAGGGCCTATCGCTCGTCGCCCGCGGCCGCTCGCTCGGCGAGCCGCTCGAGATCGAGTCGTCTTCCCGCCTCTTCGCGGACGACCGCGAGCTCGGCGGGGCGAAGGCGTCGGGCCGCCTCGACCTCGCCGGCGAGTACGCCCTCGAGTTCGAGCTCGACCGGATCCCGGTCGCGGAGCTGCGCCGGTTCGTCCCCGATCTCGATCTGCGGGCCGGCTCGCTGTCGGGGCCCGTCTTCGTCTCGGGCAAGGCGAGCGCGCTCGAGCGCATCACGGCGGACATCGAGATCGCCGGCCTCGCGCTGCGCGTCCGGGAGATCGATCTGCGCGGGGATCTCGGCCTGCGCGCCCAGCATCGTGGCGAAGAGCCGATCGCCTTCGAGGCGAGCTGGTCCGCCGCCGACGGCGGCAGCGC
>CAZFKD010000631.1:1509-2485 GCA_964519695.1 uncultured Spirochaetaceae bacterium | reverse complement strand
GAACGGCCCATCCACCGCGCCGGGCACGACGAAGACCTCGCGGCCCTGGGCCAGGGCGTGCCGGACCGTGATCAACGAGCCGCTCCGCTCGCGCGCCTCGACCACGACGACGGCGAGTACGAGCCCGCTGATGATCCGATTGCGAAGCGGAAAATGCAGCGGCCGCGGGAGGGCACCGAGGGGCAGCTCGCTCACGATCGCACCCGCGTCCATCATCTCCTCGGCGAGGCGGCGATGCTCCGGGGGGTAGATGCGGTCGATCCCGCAGGCGAGCACTCCGATCGTACGCCCGCCCGCGTCGAGCGCGCCGCGATGGGCCGCGCCGTCGATGCCGCGGGCCAGGCCGGACACGATCGTGAAGCCCGCGCTCGCGAGATCGCAGCCGAGGCGACGGGCGAGCTCCCGGGCGGCCTGCGTCGCTGCGCGCGCGCCGACGATCGCGATCGCCGGAGCGCGCAGGACCTCGGGACGGCCCCGGATCGAGAGCACGAGCGGAGCATCGTCGAGGGCGCACAAGGCCTCGGGGTAGTCGGCGTGCAGGAACGGAACGACCCGCGCGCCGAGCGCTTCGAGTCTCGCCGCGCGCAGATCCGATTCGGCGGCGCGCTTCCCGCTGCGTCCGACGCGGTCGACCGCTGACGCCGCGAAGGGGAGCGCCGGATCGGCGCATTGCAGCAGGGACTCGGGCGAGGCTCCGGAACGCAGGCGCGAAGCGAACCGTTCGGGCTCGAAGGCGTGCCGCGCCTGCAGCTCGAGCCATGCAGGGGCTTCGCGCGGCGCGAGACCGCCGAGATGCTCCGAAGCCGCGCGAGCGCTCTCGACCTCTTCTTCGTGGAGCGGATTGGAATCGGGCGAAGCAGACCTCGAGCGGGGCCGTCCGGGTCCCCCATCGAACCACGCGGCGTGGCCGAGCGCCCGCCCGTGCCGCGCGTTCACGCCGCGAGACCGGACGATCTCCCCTCGACCGGCTCGGCGG
>CAZFKD010000631.1:0-1499 GCA_964519695.1 uncultured Spirochaetaceae bacterium | reverse complement strand
AAGACGACAAGGCGCAGTCCAAGGTCCGCAACTGGCTCGGCGGGCGCGAGAAGCACGACGGGCCCGCGAGTTGCCCCGCGAGCCCGCCTCATCGGTCCGATCCGGTCCCCGCGCGCGATCGCGCGCCGCGCCTCAGCGTGCGGCCAGACGCGCGCTGCGCGGGCGGACGGCGTCGCCGATCTCGAGCTCGCGTTCGGAGTTGAGGACGAAGGCGACCGCCGTCTGCGACTCCATCGAGACGACGACGAGCGTCGCGACCTTGTGGTCCGGGGTCTGGACGTCGACGCCTCGCGGCACGTCGTTGTAGATCCTGCCGCGCTCGTACACCTCGAGCTCACTGCCGACCTCGAGGCCATCGAGCTCGCCGCGGTTGAGATACACGTAGCCGCCGTCCGCCATCACGGTCATGCGGCCGGGCAGGAAGACGATCTCCCCCCCGCTCGCGTCCGGCGTATTCAACACGGTCACGTGTCGCGGGATCGACGCCTTCGGCATGATGCGCACGCCGCGCCGGATCTCGGAATAGCTCATGCGGATCTCCGCGATCGACGTATCGCCCGTCAACTCGACCACCTCGGCCCAGCCGAGCACGTCGACGTGGTGACCGATGATGCGAAGCAACCGGGGATCACGGACCTCCTCGACGACCTCGAAAATGGTGAACCGATCGCCCACCTGCGTATCGCCCTCCCCGAGGCCGAGATAGACGCGGTCACCTTCGACGACGTAGGTCCGCTCGCTCGGGCTGTCGACGATGCTCGACGCGCCCGCGAGCTGCTCGGCGGTGACGAAGCCGACGGCGGCGCGGGTGCTGACGGTGATCTGTCGACCGGCCGGGGTCGTGTCGGGGACGGCCGAGAGCAGGGTCTCTTCCGGGACGACCTCTTCGAAGGGCTCTTCCATCGGCGCCGTCTGCTCGGCGGCGAGGTCCGGCTCGGGGGCGGCCGGCGTTTCGAGCAGTCGCTCGAGGAACGCGTCGGCCTCGTCGTCCGAGACGACGCGCATTTCGTTCGCGGTGATCCAGATGCGATCGCCCGGATCGATCCGGTGCGGGTTCGCGATCCCGCGATTGTCGGTCCAGACCGACGGCCAGACCCAGGGCGTGCCGAGGTAGGCGCCGGAGATGTCCCAGAGCGTGTCGCCTCGGGAGACGGTGTGGAGACGGCCGACCCGGCCCTGTTCGTCGACGCCCTCCGGTCCGAGGACGATCGCTCGTCGGGTGGCCTTCTGCGCCGCCAGTGCGGGCGTCGCGGACGCAGCGGGGGGGGGGTTCTCGGGCAGCGCGACCGGTTCGGGCGACGGAGCCGGCGACGCCTCGGAGGTCGGCGTGGGCGTCGCGCTCTCGTCCGCGGCGATCGATACCGATGAAGCGACCAGCGCGAGGGCGACGGTCAGAAAATGGGTGCGCCTCATGAGTTCCTCCGTGGGGCGGGTCCGCTCGCGAGCGGCCGACCGAAGGCGGGATCGGGTGGCCGTCCACGGACGCACGCTCCCCGCCG
>CAZFKD010000630.1:0-2485 GCA_964519695.1 uncultured Spirochaetaceae bacterium | reverse complement strand
CTCGCGAAGATCCTCGCGACCCTCGATCGCCAGTCGCGCGGCCGGCTCATCGTCGGTGCCGGCGCGGGCTGGCTGGTCGAGGAGATGACGCTCTTCGGCGTCGATTTCGCGACGCGCTTCGAACGCCTGGAGGAGACCGTCGCCGTCCTGCGCCGGCTCTGGAGCGAGGACGTCGTCGAGTTCCACGGTCGATTCGTGGACTTCCCGCCGCTGCATTGCCGCTATCCAGCCTTTCAGAAGCCGATCCCCGTGCTCTGCGGCGTCCACGGCCTGCGCGGCATGAAGCTGGCCGCCCGCTGGGCGGACGGCTGGATCCCGATCGCGACGGATCCCGAATCCCTCGCGCGGGACGTCGCGCGACTGCACGCGCTCTGCGAGGCGGAGGGACGGGATCCGGCGGCGATGGACGTGACGGCGATGGCGGCGGTCGACGAGTCGACCTCGCCCGCCTTCGTCGCGAGCCTGTTCGAGGCGGGGGCGACGCGCGTGATCCTCGCGATCGGGACCGTGACGACCGCGCGGACCGTCCGCGAGGGGCCGGGCGACGCGCATCCGCTCTCGCCCGAGCGCCATGCCGCGACGCTCGCCGACGTCGCGGCGAGATTCGTGACGGACCCGGACCCGGAGCCTCGAGGCGAGCGTTCCGCGATCCGCAAGCCCGGAGGAGCCAATCCGTGAAATCCGCCATCAGCCCCGTCGATTCGAACAAGGCCTTCCCGCGCCAGGAGATCGAAGAGGCCTTCCAGCACTACTGGCGCCTCGGCGGCGCCGGCGAGCGCTGGGCCGAGTTCGCGCAGCTCTATACCCCGGACGCGATCTTGATCGATCGCGTGATCGAAGGCGTCAAGCGCGGGCGCGACGAGATCCGCGCCTATCTCGAGCGCGTGATGCTCGAGGAGATGCCCGCCCTCTACACCGTCTACGACTGGCATACGATCGAGGGCAATACCGTCACGAACGGCATGATCAATCGCTTCGACAACCCCGAGTCGGGCGGCCCGCCCCTCGATTTCTCGGGCGTCACGGTCCAGGTCTATGCGGGCGAAGGCCTCTGGTCCTGGCAGGAGGACTACTACTCCTGGAACGGGATGATGCGCGTGCGGAGCGAGTACGAGCGGCTCTGCGCGCTCCACGATCCCGAGCATCCGAAGCGCCGGACGCGCAACGCCTGGCCGGCGGCGCCGGAGTGGGCCATTGGTCGGAAGAAGCATCCGCTGGGGATCTGAGAGGGCATCGCCCGCGAGATCGGCTCTCCCGCTGAGGGTCGGCCGATCGACCTACTCCCCCGTCTGCGGATCGCGGACCTCGAGCGCTCGCGTGCCGGCGAGGATCTCGTCGAGGCCGAGGAAGAGCAGGCGCGCGGCCTCCTGAGGGGCGTGGAAGCCGGCCGAGTTCTCCGACGAGACGAAGTCGATCAGGAAGCTGGCCCGGCGCTGGGCCTGGCGGGCTCGCTCGAGCCGGGGATCGTCGGGATCGAGCGCGCGGGCGGCCTGGATCGCGTCGATCAGATCGATCAGGCGATCGATCGCCACGTCCTGCATCGCGAGCGTTTGCGCCTGGATCGCCTCGGCGCGGGCGACGAGCTCCTCGGCGGCGATCGGATGACAGACCTGACAGGCACGCCCGGCGTCGAGCAGCGGACTGCGGACGTGGTGGTTCGTGATCTTCGCGCCGCCGACCCGTTCGTAGGCCATGTGACAGTCGACGCAGGAGACGCCCGCCCGCGCGTGGATGCCCTGGGACGCGAGCTCGAACTCCGGGTGCTGTGCCTTCAGCATCGGGGCGCCGGTCTCGGCGTGGACCCAGTCGCGAAAGCCGATCGCGTCGTAGCGCGCGAGGATCTCGTCGGCGCGCAGGCCGTCGTCCCAGGGATGCCGGAGCTGGGTATCGGCGCCGACGAGATGGTATTCGGCGTGGCACTGGGCGCAGACGTAGCTGCGCATCTGCGCGCGCGTCGCCATCGTGTCGACGTCGTAGTCGGGCCGCCCCCGACTCGCCTCGAGGCGATTGAGGGCATCGCTGAAGGCCGGGCGCGTGATGCGCAGGCGCAGCGTCTCCGGGTCGTGGCAGTCGACGCAGCCGATCGCGCGGTCCACGTGCGTGCGCGCCTCGGCGTAGGGCATGGCGCTGAGCCGCGCCGCTCCGGCGGCCGCCGGGTCGGGCGCGCCGGCGCCCAGCGTGTGGTTGGCCGTGACGATGCTGGCGTGGCATTGCAGGCAGGCGCCGGGCTGCGGCTTCTGGTGTCGCTCGCTGAAGGCCTGGTCGTCGAGCATGTAGGCGTGGCCGCGCTCCTCGCGATGGTCGATCGAGAAGGCGTAGCCGGCCCACATGCGCAGCAGACGCGGATCGGCCGCCAGCTTCGATTGCGCGACCGTCGAGCGCGGATCGCTGGCCGTAGGCGTCCTCGGGATCGCGTCGCTGCCCCCGAAGCGCGTGCGCTCCTGGTCGACCGTCTTGCGGTAGTCCGCGAGGTGGCGAGGAAAGG
>CAZFKD010000629.1:1222-2491 GCA_964519695.1 uncultured Spirochaetaceae bacterium | reverse complement strand
CTCCGGCACGTCCTCGCCCGTGCCCCCTTCTTCCGAGCGCGTCCACCGGCGCGTGGACCCGGAGCCGTGTCGATCGAACCGCCGACGCCTTCCGATCCGGCTCGAGCCGCCCTGCAAGCGACGCTGCGCCTGGTCGCATCGCTGCGCGATCCGCAGCGATCGCCGCTCGTCGACGCGGGCACGGCCCGACCGCCGGCCCGGTCGCCTCGGTCGACCGAAGCGGCGGGTTCCGCTGCGGGCGGCCTCGAACCGATCGACGTCATCGAGACCCACGTCTCCTTCATCCTGCTGGCCGGCGAACGCGCCTACAAGATCAAGAAGCCCCTCGCGCTCCCCTTCCTCGACTTCACGACGCTCGAGCGTCGGCGCATCGCGTGCGAGGACGAGCTGCGCCTCAACCGCCGCACGGCGCCCGAGCTCTATCTGCGGGTCGTCGCGCTCCGGGGGACGCCCGAGGCGCCTCGCCTCGACGCAGGCGCGGGCGGCGATGCCGGTTCGAGAGCGGGCGCCGGCGATGTCATCGAATACGGCGTCGAAATGCGGCGCTTCGATCCCGACGCGCTCTTCTCGACGCGGCTCGCGCAGGGGGCGATCGACGGCGAGCAGGTCGACGCGCTCGCCGAGCGGATCGCGGACTTCCACGCCGCTCTCGCCCGCTCGGCGGCCTCCTCGGGAGATCCCGCCCCGCCCGCCGACGAGCCCGCCGCCCGGATCGCACGAACGAATCTCGCCGAAATCCGCGCCCTGGCGCCGGCCCCGATCCGCGAGCGGATCGATGCGCTGGCGCGCTGGCTGGACGAAGAGATCGCGCGCATCGCCCCGGCGCTGGCGGCGCGGCGCGAGGCGGGCTTCGTGCGCGAGTGTCACGGGGATCTCCACCTCGCGAACGTCGCCCTCGTCGACGGTCGGCCGGTGCTCTTCGATTGCCTCGAGTTCGATCGTGCGCTGCGGGAGATCGACGTCCTCGACGAGGTCGCCTTCGCCTACATGGATTTCCGGGCCCACGGCCGGCCGGATCTCGCGGCGCGCTTCGTGAACGCCTATCTCGAGCGGACCGGCGACTACGAAGGCATCGTCGGCCTCCGCTTCTTCGCGGTCCATCGTGCGCTCGTCCGCCTGAAGGTCGCATGGATCCGGAGCAGCCAGTCCGGGCGCGGCGGGTCGGCGACCGACGAAGTCGAACGACCGCTCGCGGTCGCGGAAGGGCTGGTGCGCGAGCGCGTCGCGCGGCTGGTCGTCACGTCCGGGCTCGCGGGCTCGGGCAAGACG
>CAZFKD010000629.1:0-1212 GCA_964519695.1 uncultured Spirochaetaceae bacterium | reverse complement strand
GGGCTGGCGGCCGCGGCCCGTTCGGGGAGCGGCATCGGCGAAGGGCTCTACGACGCGGCGGCGAGCCGGCGGACCTACGCGCGGCTCGAGGCGCTCGCGGAGACGATGCTGGCGAACGGCTGGTCGGTCCTCGTCGATGCAGCGTTTCTCCGAGCCGCCGAGCGGGCGCCCTTTCGCGCGCTCGCGACTCGACTCGGCGTCGCCTTCCGGATCGTCGTCTGCACGGCGCCGGTCGATGTCCTGCGCGCGCGCATCGACGCACGCAGCGCGCAGGGAAGGGACGCATCCGAGGCCGATCGCGCGGTGCTCGCCCACCAGCTCGAGATCGCAGAGCCGCCGACCGCGGACGAGCGGGCGCAGGTCGTCGCGATCTCGACCGATGCGCCGATCGAGCAGGTCGCGGAGGCCTTTCGCGTCTTCGCGGAGTCGCTGCGCGGCCCTCTTGGGTCAGGACACTAGGCCGGCGACGTCTCGAGGCGCGGTGCATCGCGCTCGATCCGGGTTCCCGAGCGACCCGCGAAGACGGCGACGGCCTCCTCGAGAGCGCCGATCGACGCGATGCCGCCGGTCGCCGAGACGAAGGCGCAGGCGGCTTCGACCTTCGGGCCCATCGAGCCCGCCGGAAATTCGCGGGGCGCGAGCGGAGCGAGCTGCGCCGGCGATGCCCGGCGGATCGCGCGCGCCTTCGCCGTCCCGAAATCGAGCTCGACGTTCGCGACGTCGGTCAGCAGCAGCAGGGCGTCGGCGCCGAGGGCTCGGGCGAGCAGCGCCGAGGCGTGGTCCTTGTCGATCACCGCTTCGATCCCGACCTCGTCGTCGCCCCCGTCGCCCGACGGCGCGCCGGCCGGATTGCGGCCTCGGCCCGTCGAAGGGGCTTCGGCGTTCTCGCTGCGCGCCGAGCGCACGACGGGAATGCCGCCGCCGCCGGCGCAGATCACGCTGACCCCGCGTTCGAGCAGGATCTCGAGCACCGGGAGCTCGAGGATCTCGACCGGCTGCGGCGAGGGAACGACGCGGCGCCAGGCGGCGCCGTCCGGGCGAAACGTCCAGCCGAGGCGCTGCGAGAGCGGGCGCGTCTCGAGCTCGCTCGCATAGCTCGGGCCGACGAACTTGGTCGGGTTCGCGAACGCGGGATCGGCGGCGTCGACGCGCACGCGGGTCAGCAGCGAGGCGACGAGCTGGCCGGGCGGAAGCTGGTCGTCGAGGGCCTGT
>CAZFKD010000628.1:0-2496 GCA_964519695.1 uncultured Spirochaetaceae bacterium | reverse complement strand
GTCGACGCGCAGCTGCGGTGCGAGCCGGCCCTTCAACGCGAACCCGCGATGGGCGTCGCCGCGCAGCTGATAGGCGCCGCTCGCCGCGGCCCGATCGAGTCGGCCGGCGAAGGCGATCGCTTCCGCTGCCGCCAGTCGCGCCGGGCTGTCGACGCGCAGACCGAGCTCGCTGCGCAGGCGACCGGCGAGCGCATCCTCCGCCCGCTCGCTCCGGATCGGGACCCGACCACTGCCGAGGGCGACGAGTCGCCCGCCCTCGATCCGCGCGACCGGCGGATCGCCGTAGACGAGCGCCGGCTCGACGACGAGCGCGTCGCCCTCGCGCCGGACGCTGATCTGCAGCCGCGGCTTCTCGCCGCGGGTCGCGGTCGGCAGCCGCTTCGTCTCGACCTCGGTCGGGATGCGGCCTTCGAGGGCAGGCAGGACCTCCGTCACGAGCAGGGCGAGGTCGCCGTCGCTGAAGAAACGTCCGCGCGGCAGGTCGGCGAGCTCGCGCCCAGTCAGGCGGTTCTCGGAGACCGGATGCAGCGCCCCGCTCGTCGCCAGCACGACGCCGTTGCGGAACGGCCGCTCGATCCGGCGATCCTGCTCGACGAAGAGCCGGACACCGCCCGGCGCGTCGACGACGCGCGCGACCAGACCGAGCGGCTCGCTCTCGATCCGCACGGGCCGATCGTCGAGAAAGACCGCATCCGTCTGCGCGAGCCGTCCGAGCAGGGTCGCGAGGGCCGGGGTCGAAGTCACGTCGGCGGGGCGGGAGGCGAGGGCCTTCTCGATCGCGAGGTCGGCGGCGGTCGTGACGAAATCGGGGCCGCTCGTGTGGCCGGCGGCGACGGCGGTGAGCCGGCCGGGCAGGGGCGTTCGGCGGCCTTCGAACTCGACGGCGCGCTCGAGCACGAGATGGCCGCCCTGATCGCGCAGGACATAGACGATGCGCCCCATCCGCTCGCCCTTCTCGGGCAGCGCGGCGCCGGATTTCTGCTCGCGCCGCAGGGCGATCACGCTGGCGGCGACGTGTTCGCAGGGATCGTCCGCGCCGGCGCAGCTGCATTCCCAGGCTTCGTCCTCGAGATGGAGGGTGACCTGCGGCGCGCTCCGGCCCGCGCGCGTGACGACGCGCAGTACGATTTCGTCCGCGGCCCGCGATTCGATCTGGACGCTCTCGCCGCGCGCGAGCTCGACGCCCCGCGACCAGACGCCCCGATCGCATTCGTCCTGCACCGCTTCGTAGATCGAGTTCAGGGCTTGCATCCGGGAGGCTCGTTGCGAAGGCCGTCGCGCCCGGCGCTCGGCAGGAGGATTCAAGGGCGCTCGAAGACGCGGCGGGATCCTACCGAAATGGCGCGCGGCTTGCGGCGCGCATCAGGTAGACGTGCGCTTCGGCGTGCGCTCGCGCTCCGCGGCTTCCCCCGCCTGCCATTCGTGCAGCTCGGCGATCAGGCGCTCCTGCGTGTTGCGCTCCGGATCGGCGGCGACGAAGCGCGCGAGATGAGCGAGCGCCCGGCCGATCCAGGGCCCCGGCCCCGCGCCGAGCCGCTGCATGACCTCGGCGCCGCCGAGGGCGAGGGCGCGAACGCTCTGCTGCGACGACGCCTGGCTGCGCAGTCGCGCGATGCCGGCCTCGATCTTCGCGAGGCGATCCCGCTCGCGCTGAACGTCGGAGCTCGCGGCCGCATCGTCGAGCTCGAGACGCCGCCAGCGGATCAGGCCGTCGAGCTCTTCGGGCGTGAGCCGCGTCATCGCCCGTCGCAGCTGGGGATCGCGCGCGCCATCGTGCGTGCGGTCGAGCGGATGGGCCTCGAGCACGCGGCCGATCCGCCGCGCGAGCACCGTCGGCATCCGCAAGCGCGCGAGCGCGCGCGCCGTCGACGTCCCGCGCAGGAAGGCCGCCCAGCGCAGGGACTCGGGGACGTCCCCGAGCGCCGTGATGCGCGCTCCGGCGCCCGCATCGATCCCCGGCAGCACCCGTCCGAGCGCGCCACTCTCGTGCAGGAACGCCAGGGCCCGCGCGGGCTGCGGACAGTCGAGGATGCGCTCCAGCACGCGCCGGGCCGGCGCGCCTTCGGGCAGCCGCGCGCCGACCTCGGGCAGGGCCGCGCGCGCATCCTCGATGAGCGCCGGTGTCGGCTCGAGGTCGTATTCGGCGATCCAGCGCGCGGCGAGCCAGTAGCGGCGCGGGGCGCCGTGGAACGGATTCGGACGATCGGGGATCCGATCGAAGCAGCGGCGCGAGAGCGCCTCGAGCACACCGCCGGGCGCATGCCAGCACGCGCCCCGCGGCCGGAATCCGACGGCGAGCGGCGCGAGGCCGAAGCCGGCGAGCGTCGCTTCGAGGTCGCGGGGGCCGGTGGCGATCAAGTCGACGGGCCCCGCGGCCGTCGCCTGCGAGAGGCGCGCCGCGTCTGCGGCGGTCACGACCGCGGCGGGCAGGGCGCGCAGCAGCGCTTCGGGCTGCGCAGCGCACACGAGGGACCAGGCGCGCGCCCCGACGGCGGG
>CAZFKD010000627.1:2185-2516 GCA_964519695.1 uncultured Spirochaetaceae bacterium | reverse complement strand
GTCGCCGCGTCGGCGTGCTCGATCTTGATGACGGCGAGCTCCTGGCGGAAGGACTCGACGTCGATCGCGTCGAGGATCTGCAGCAGGCGGCGGATGTTGCTCTCGCTGTCGGTGACGATGATCGTGTTCGTCGGCTGATAGGCGACGATCAGGGCGTCCTTCGAGACGAGGGGCTTGATCGTGTTGGTGATCGCCTCGGCGTCGATGAAGCGCAGCGGGACGAGGCGCGTCACGAACCGGTCGCGGTTCGGCGAGGGCCGATCGTCCTTGATCGTGTCGATGCTCGATTCCTTGACGTCGCGGATCGGAATGACCTTGTAGGTATTGCCCG
>CAZFKD010000627.1:0-2175 GCA_964519695.1 uncultured Spirochaetaceae bacterium | reverse complement strand
CCCGGTCCGAGCACCAGCGAGAAGCCCTTGACCTTGAGCACCGACTCGAAGACGGCGAAGGCCTGGTCGACCGTGACCTCGGTCGGCGAGACGATCGTCACGCGACCGCGCACGCGGTCGTCGTAGATGAAGTTGTAGCCGGTCATGCGCGAGATCGTGTCGATCACGACGTTGAGCTCGACGTCGTTGAAGTCGAGCGCGATCAGCTCGCCCTCCTGAGCGGGGGTATTCGTCCGCCCCGCGCCCTGGGCGAGGGCGTCGGGCGGGCCGGAGACCAACATCCACAGCGCGAGCAAGACGACGAGCATCGCGGCGCGGCGCACGACGCGCGCAAGGTGGGTCGATGCGACGACCGATGCGGAGACCGGCGAAGCACATCGCGAGGGGTGCGGGAAGGCGTTCGGATGTGCGCGCACGCTAACGCTGCTCCAACAAGTCGGCGGCGGAGGCCGACAGCTTGACCGCCGACCCGCCGCGCAAGGCGGCGATGTCGATCTCTTCGGCAGTCGCGAATTCATCGAAGATTGCGCTCGTCGCCTCGACCCGGTCGATCACGATCCCGTTCACTTCGGTGATCACGTCGCCGTTCTGCAGGCCGACCTTCTGGAACAGGCTGTCGGCCTTGATCGAGTCGACCCGCATGCCCTGCATCTGGCCCTCGAAATACTGGGGCACGATGCGGGCCGAGGAGAGGATCTGCGAGATGCCCTGACCGTCCGGTCCGCTGAGCGTCTTGAGGCGCTGATCGAGCGTCTCATCGGTTCCGGGGCGCGCCGCGGCTCGGCGTGCCCCGCGCTGCGCTGCCGGCTTGCGCACCGCCGCGAGCGACGGATCGTCCTCGCGCAGCACGAGCTCTTCCGCCCGGCCGGCATTGTCGAGCACCACCCGCGTCCGCTCGATCGCGCGCACCGAGACCCGCGCGTGTCCCTCGAGCGCGTCGCCGACGGCGACGACCAGATGCTTCTGGGTCTTCTCGTCCTGGATCGCGGCGCGGGAGCGGCGTTCGTCGTTCGCCGCGGCCGTGCCGAGGAGCTTCAGCGGGAGCTTCGTCGCCGCCAGCGGTTCGGCGCTCTCGTCGATGGCCTGGGCGTCGCCCGCGAGCTGGGCGCCGAAGAGATTGCGCTCGAGGATGGCGGAAGGGGCGGCGGCGACGTCGTTCGCGGGGCGCTCGACGCGGGCCGCGCCGGTGTCGGTCGGGACGGGCTCGAGGGTCTCGGCGCCGATCTGGGTGATCAGATTGGCCACGACGAAGCAGCTGCCGACGAGCAGCCCTGCGTTCACGGCCATGATCAGCCAGGATCCCATCGGCGTTCTCGCTCCCCCCGGCTGGTACGCCGGCTCTCACGGGCATGCGCGGGGGCATGCGGCACGTGCTCGTCGCCTCGGCCGTCCGAGGCGGCCGGAGGGCGGGCGCAATATAGCCGTGACCCCCGGCAGGCTCCAACCAAACCATCGGAAATTCAGGCGGTTACTGGAGCACCATCACGCGATTCGCCGATCGCGCGACGCCACTCCGCCACCGCGAGCAGACCCCTGTCGCGGGTTCGGGTTCCGCTCGCGACCCCCGGCGAGTCGGTCGGTCGGCCGGCCGCGGGTTCCGCGTGGCCCCCGTCACGACAAAATCGCCGGCTTCGATTGACACCCGGGGCCTCGGCCCGAGACTCCGCGCCATCCCCATGCGGCCGTGCACGAGGTTGCGCGCGACGCGAGTGAAGACGAGAGAGGCGGAAATCCATGGCAACGACGGGCAAGATCATCGGCATCGACCTGGGCACCACGAACTCGGTGGTCGCGGTGATGGAGGGCGGCCAGCCGACCGTGATCGCGAACGAGGAGGGCGGCCGGACGACCCCCTCCGTGGTCGCCTTCACCGACGAGGGCGAGCGCCTGGTCGGCGAGATCGCCAAGCGCCAGGCCGTCACCAATCCCACCCGCACGGTCTACTCGATCAAGCGCTTCATGGGCCGGCGCCGCTCGGAGGTCCCGGAGGAGATCAGCCTCGTCCCGTACCCCGTCGTCGAAGGCAAGGACGGGAGCGCGGCGGTGAAGGTCGGCGACCAGACGCTGACGCCGCCGGAGATTTCGGCGATGGTGCTCGGCAAGCTGAAGGCGGCGGCGGAGGCCTATCTCGGCCAGCCCGTCGCGGGCGCCGTCATCACGGTTCCGGCCTATTTC
>CAZFKD010000626.1:2282-2527 GCA_964519695.1 uncultured Spirochaetaceae bacterium | reverse complement strand
CGCCGCTGCGCCGTCGCTCGTCGCGCAGATCTCGAACAGGCGCAGGGGCGCCGCGACGAGCGGCGAGGCGAGCACCTCGGCCTCGGTGTAGATCTGGCGGTAGCGGGCGTTCGGGTTCGTGAAGCCGTGCTTGCTGTTCTTGACCTTGATGCGCGCGAAGTCCTGCTCGGTCGCGCCGTAGAGGTCCATGCGGCGCTGGGCGTAGAGACCGAAATAGGTCGGGTTCGTCGCGCCGAGCAGGCGGA
>CAZFKD010000626.1:0-2272 GCA_964519695.1 uncultured Spirochaetaceae bacterium | reverse complement strand
TCGCCCTTGGCGGGGGCGAGGAAGCCCTTCGGCGTCGTGTCCGCGCCCACGACGACCGCGACCTCGGCCATGCCGGCCAGGATGCGCGTGCGCGCGATCTCGATCGCCTCGGCGCCGGTCGCGCAGGCCGCATAGCAGCTCGCGATCGGGATCCCCGTCCAGCCCATGGCCTTCGCGAAGGTCGCACCGGCGACGTAGCCGGGGTAGCCGTTGCGCATCGTGTCGCCGCCGACCACGAAGTCGACGTCCTTCCATTCGATGCCCGCGTCCTTGATCGCTTCCTTGAGTGCGACGACGCCGTACTCGACGAAGTTCCGGCCCCATTTGCCCCAGGGATGCATGCCCGCGCCCAGGATCGCCACCTCGTTCTTGCTCATTTCGATCTCCTCGCGCGTACGGCGCGCGTTCCGGAACGGAGCTCCGGAACGAAAAAGGGGCTAGGCCGAAACCGGCTTCCACTTCCAGACGATGTACTCGTTCTCGTCGTCTTCGTAGAGGGTCGCGAGGGTCAGCTCCATCTCCTGGCCGACCTCCATCGTCGCCGGATCGACGCCGTCTGCGAGCTGGCCGAGGATGACCATGCGCTCCTCCGTCAGCTCGACGGCGGCGACGGTGTAGGGGACGAACGGATCCGGGGAGATGGCGGGCTCCGGCGGCTTGTAGTGGTTGGTCGTGTAGGACCAGAGCTTGCCGCGATTCGAGAGGCGGACCTCGCGCAGCGGGGTATCGGCGAAGCCGGGGGCGCGGCTGATGGCGACGTCCTTGGGGAAGAAGTAGGTCCCGGAGGCGTCGTCCTTGTAGCCGACGAGGCGCGGGTTCTTGGGATCGACGTCGATCCAGCCCTCGACGGCGGCGACGCGCTTCTTCTGTTTGCTCGTGCTCATGATTCCTCGATTCTCCGGGTGGCTCCGCCGGGGGGCCGATGGGCTGATGCGATGGCGCGGGCGATGGGCCGGGGTCGGTCGCGACGGCGTTCGGAGGATACCCGCCCGAGCGCGCCGTGGCTGCCGACGGCGCGGCCGTTCATCCCACGTTCGCCGGCGAGAAGCCGAAGCTCTCGACGGGCAGGGTGTCGTCGAAGAGGGCGTCGGCGAGGCGCTTTCGGTGCCAGGCCGTCTCGCCCCAGGCGAGGTCGAGCGTCCAGGCGCGGCGCATCCAGACGTGCAGATCCTGCTCCCAGGTGTAGCCGAGGGCGCCGTGGACCTGGAGCGCGATCTTCGCCGTATCGAGCGCGGCCTGGCCGGCGGCGATCTTCGCCATCGAGACGTCCGCAGAACGCGTCGGGAGCGCGCGCGCGACCGAGTGGGCGGCGCGCTCGACGTGGCTGCGGGCGTATTCGAGGGCGACCTTCTGGGTCGCGAGGTGGTGCTTCACGGCCTGGAAGCTGCCGATCGGAACGCCGAACTGCTTGCGCTGGGTCGTGTACTCGACCGACATCGCGATCAGCTTGTCGCAGGCGCCGAGCTGCTGCGCCGCGCAGGCGAGGGCGCCGCGGTCGAGGGCCGCGGCCTCGAGGCGATCGGCGTCCGCGCCGGATGCGAGGACGACGCCCTGCTTCGGGTCGAAGGCGATCGTGAAGAGCTTCTGCGACGGGTCGTTCGATTTCTGCTCGGTCAGGCGCGCGGCCGCGCGGGGAACCGCGTAGAGCGAGGCGCCGCTGCGCAGGATCAGAAGGTCCGCGACGTGGGCTTCGGGGACGAGCGGCGAGCTCGGCTGGGCGACCGCGATCAGCGCCTCGCCGGCCGCGATCTTCGGCAGCCACTCGCCCGCGAGCTTCGCCGCGTCGCCGCCGAGCTCGGCCGCCTCGCGCAGCAGCGGCACGCCGACGACGGCCGTGGGGACGATCGGCTCGGCGAGGCCGGCATGGCCGATTTCGACGAGCACGAGCACGAAGTCGATCTCGTCCATTCCGAGGCCGCCCTGGGTCTCGGGCACGAGCAGGCCGGGCACGCCGACCTCCGCGAGCTTCGCCCAGAACTCGGGCGAGCGGCCGGTCTCCGCCTCCCACTGGCCGCGCACGAACGCGACGGGGCATTCGCCGGCGAGGAAGTCGCGCACGGTCTGCTGGAGCAGGCGCTGGTCTTCGGTGAACTCGAACTGCATGGTGGGCTTCCTGTCGCCTAGCGCGGCATGCCGAGGATGCGCTCGGCGATGATGTTCTTCTGGATCTCGTTGGTGCCGGCGTAGATGGGGCCGGCGAGGGCGAAGATATAGCCGTCGAGCCATTCGCCGACGTCGCCCGCGGCGGGCGAGCCCGGCAGCAGCTCGGCGC
>CAZFKD010000625.1:0-2532 GCA_964519695.1 uncultured Spirochaetaceae bacterium | reverse complement strand
CCAGGGCCAGCGCGGGCCAATGATCGCGCAGCAGGCTCCGCGAGCATTCCGTCCGCGACATGCCGGGCGGGCGGCCGACGAAGACGAAGATCGATCGATCACCCTCTTCCCCGGCCTGCCAGACGCGCTCGCTCGTCTCGAAGAAGCGATTCGCGGGCTTGTCCATGAAGCGGCGCTCGTCTTCGAGGATCGGCAGGGCGGCGTCGCTCGCGAGGGTCGCGAACATCGCGTCGAGGGCGGCCTTGTCGGGATAGCCGAAGGACGTGACGACGTCGAAGTCGACGCGGCCGTGGAGCTCCGCCTCGACGTGGTGGCGCGCATAGCGGACGAGATGCCGCAGGAGCGGCGCGGCCACGGCGACATGGCGGTTCTCGTAGTGGTCGCGGAAGGCGCTGCGATCGAGCGCGGGCAGCCGCTTGATGAGCGCCAGGACCGTGATCATCGGGCGGACTCCTCTTCCTTCATCTTTCCATCCTCGCCTGCTTCCGGGATTCGCCCGGGACTTCGTTCGGCGCCTCGGTCGGGCCTCGTTCGAGCGCCTCGCCCCGACCGGGCAGCATGGCGAATCGCGCTTGCCGGGGCCCGTCCTCCACTCCACATTCCCCGCGTGCGTATTCCCCGGGCAGGCAAAGCGGGCAGGCTCTTTGCGCTGCTGACGATCGCGACCTTCTTCGAGGGATTCGATACGCGGCTGGTCGCCCTCGTCCAGCCGGTGATCGGGCGCGAGTTCGGGGCGTCGCGCGAGGCGCTGGGGCAGGCGGTCGGGCTCTCGAGCCTCGGGATGGTGTTCGCCTTCTTCGTCATCCACCTCGCGGACCGGATCGGGCGGCGGCCCGTCTTTCTCGGTGCGCTCGTGGGCTATGCGACCCTGACCCTCGCGACCGCCTTCGCGCCGAGCCTCGCCGCGTTCACCGCGCTCCAGTTCTTCGCACGCATGGCGATGGTCGTCGAGCTCGGGCTCGCCTATCTGATCCTCTCCGAGGAGATGCCCGCCGAGATCCGCGGGCGCGTCAACGGCGTCTTCGGCGGCTGCGTCGCGATCGGCGCGAGCGTGCCGGACGCGCTGCTGCATCCGCTCGAGCAGTGGGGCATCGGCTGGCGCGGGCTCTTCCTGATCGGCGCCGTGCCGCTCCTGCTCTTTCCCTTCTACTACCGCCATCTGGCCGAGACGAGCGCCTTTCTCGCGCGAAAGGCGGCGGCTCGAAACGCCCCGCGTTCGACCCTCGCCGGCGAATTCGCGCAGCTGCGCGTCCTCTTCTCGTCGGTCCATCGGGGCCGGCTCGCGGCGATCACGATGCTCTGGCTGCTCGTCAGCTTCTGGTCCGGCTCCGCGCTCTACTCGTTCACCTTCTACGTCTTCGAGGAGCGCGGCTGGCGCGCCGAAGATCTCGTCCTGCTGCCGCTCGGCACGATCCCCTGCGGTCTCTTCGGCTATTCGCTCGCCGGCTTCGCGATGGACCGGATCGGGCGGCGCGTCGCGGCGAGCGTCTATTTCCTGGTCGCCGCGGCGGCGACCGTCGTCTGCTACCAGGCGAGCGGCGGGGGCTCGATCCTCGCCGGCTATTTCGCGCTGATCGGGCTCGGCGGGATCTGGGCGATCGTCACGACCTGGACGGCCGAGCTCTTCCCGACGGAGCTGCGCGCGACGGCCTCGGGCTTCGCGAACAACCTCGTCGGCCGCTTCGGCCTCGTCTTCGGACCGATCGTGACGGGCGTGCTCGGCGGCGCCCTGGTCTCGACCGCAGACGCCGTCAGCTGGCTCGCCCTCGTGCCCCTGCTCGGCATCCCGATCGCCTGGTCGCTGCCCGAGACGAACGCGATCGTGCTCTCGGCGACCGATACCCGAGGCCCGGCGGAAGGCATATCCTGACGCCCCCGCTCCAAGCCGCCGGAGGCCGCATGCGCCGAACGTCTTCCCGCCCCCTGCCCGCGCTCCTCGTTCTCGCGGCGGCCTTCGCCTTCTCGGCAATCGGCTGCCGCACCATGTGGGAGAGCGTCCGGGAGAACGAGCGGGGCTTCGCGCTCGAGAACGCGCGCAAGGACGCGAAGCGCGGCAAATGCGCCGAGGCCCTCGACGGGCTCGACCGCGCCGAGGCCGTCATGTCGATCGACCGCTTCGCGATCGAGGCGAACCAGATCCGGGTCCGCTGCTACGAGAAGCTCGGGCTCTCGGAGCTGCAATCCGCTCATCGCCGCCTGCTCGACGATTTCTACGCCGAGGAGCCGATGGCCTTTCCGGCGGCCGACGGATCGTCGGTCTTCCGGGTCTCTGACGGCGCGCCCGTCCGCTTCGATCGCCCCCCGAGCTGGCTCCTGATCGAGCGCCCGCGCTACACGCCCTACGCCCAGCGCTCGAAGATCGTCGGCCGCGTCGTCATCGCCTTCGGCCTCGCGGCGAACGGCCAGACGCCCCGCATCCGCGTGCTCGAGATGCCCCATCCCCTGCTCGCGACCTGGGCGATCGAGGCGGTCGCGAAGGCGAAGCCGAAGCGGAAGGAGCAGGTTCCGGTCATCGAGTCGGAGCGGATCTAC
>CAZFKD010000624.1:0-2532 GCA_964519695.1 uncultured Spirochaetaceae bacterium | reverse complement strand
CGACGCCCTGATCCGCTGCCTGGCCGAACGCGTCGAGTTCGGCGTGCCCCTCTCCCGCCACACCTCGCTCCGGATCGGCGGCCCCGCCGATGCGCTCGCCACGCCAGCCGATCGCGAGGAGCTCGCGCGCGTGCTCGCCGTCTGCGCCGAGCACGCGCTCCCGACCACCGTGCTCGGCGGCGGGTTCAACGTACTCGTGCTCGAGGGCGGCGTGCGCGGCGTCGTGATCCGGCTGCGCAAGCTGCGGCGGATCGAGCGCGTCGCGGACGACCTGATCTCGGTCGAAGCCGGGGCCTCGCATGCGACGATCACCCGATACTGCACCGAGCACGGGCTATCCGGCCTCGAGTTCGGCGCGGGCATCCCCGGCACCCTCGGCGGCTGGATCGCGATGAACGCCGGCATCGGCGTCCGCGAGATCAAGGACGTCGTCCGGGAGATCGACCTGCTGGGCCGCGACGGCCGGGAGACGCGGGCGATCCCGCGCGCGTCGCTCGACTTCCGCTACCGCGAGCTCGCCTCGCTCGCGCCGGGCAGCGTGATCGTCGCAGCACGGCTCGATGTCACGCCTTCGGATCGGCCGCAGGTCGAAGCCGAGGTCGCCCGCCTGCTCGCCCATCGCCACGCGACGCAGCCGGTCGACCAGCCGAGCTGCGGCTCGGTCTTCCGCAATCCGCCCGGCGATCACGCCGGTCGACTGATCGAAGCGGCCGGTTTGAAGGGCGCGCGGTCGGGCGCCGCGGAAATCTCGCCGGTCCATGCGAATTTCATCGTGAACCACGGTGACGCGAAGGCGTCGGACGTGTTATGTCTGATCGAGCGTGCGCGCAGCGAGGTCGCGGCCCGGACAGGCACCCGACTCGAGACCGAGGTCAAGATCCTCGGGACGGCAGCGGAGCAGGCGACGTGATCCCCATCCCCCCGAAGCGGATCCCGAGTCGGAGCTCGAGACGAACGGCGAAGCGGACTTCTGGACGGAAGGCGCCGGACCGGAACGTGCCCGAGTGGACGAGGCCCGAGTGGGCGAAGCCCGAGCGAAATAGGCTCGAGTGGAAGACGCTCGAACGGAAGAAGTGGATGTCGATGGATTCGATCGAGACGATCGGAAAGACGGCCGGCGCGACCTTCCGCGAGAGGGTCGGACCTCCGGTCGAGGGATCGCGGCGAAGCTGGGCGCCGGGGTCGGCAGCATGAAGCTCCTGCCCCCCTTTCGCCGTCGGCGAGCGAGCGAGCGACCGGGAAGCGCGCCGGCGATCGAGGCCGCGCTGCGGGCCCGGCGCGCGCGGGATCACCTCGCGCGCAAGCGCCAAAGCGACCGCCGACACGAGGGCCGGCCGGAGCGGCCGCGGGCCTCGAGTCCCGCACGAACCGCCCTGCCCGTCCAGCCGTTGCCGCGGGGCCTCGCCGGATCGCTCGCCCTGGCCGCGGCGTTCGCGGGGTTCGCGTCGGCGCTTCCGCTCTTCGAGCGCTACTGGCTGCCCCGCGTGCCGCTCGCGCGGGTCGCGGTCGTCGGCAGCGCGGTGCGCCAGCCCGAGACGATCGCCCGGCGGCTGCTCGGTCGCGCCGGGGCACCGATCGCGCAGGTCCGGGCCGACCAGGTCGCATCGATCCTGACTTCGGATCCCTGGATCGAATCGGCAGCGAGCTTCCGGCTGCCGGACGGGACGCTGCTCGTCCGCGTCGTCGAGCGGCGCGCGGTCGCCCGCTATCGCACCTCGCCCGAGAGCGAGATCTCCCTCGTCGATCCGACG
Organism: uncultured Spirochaetaceae bacterium; assembly: GCA_964519695.1. Taxonomy (GTDB): domain Bacteria; phylum Myxococcota_A; class UBA9160; order UBA9160; family UBA4427; genus UBA4427. The sequence continues at coordinate 781 of CAZFKD010000624.1, read as the reverse complement.
GGCCTGCTCTTTCCCGGCGTCGTCACGGCCGCCGGACCGCTGCCCCTCGTCACCGGACCGCTCGCCCTGTCCGGCGCCGAAGCCGCCGCCCTCCGATCCGATGCCGATGCCGATGCCGATGCGGATGCGGATGCCAGCGCCGCGCAAGCGCTCGCGCCGATGGCGCTCGAAATCCTCGGTGAGCTGGCGCGACACACGGAGCTCGCCCGCGATCCGTCGGCCCTCACGCTCCATCTCCCGGGCGCGGCCGTCGGCGGCGACGGCGGCAGGGCGACGGCGGCCGCGGATCGGCTCGCGGCGACCGCCGAGACGGGCTTCGTGCTCGAGATCGGCCGCTCGGGTCCGCGCGTGCTGCTCGGGCAGAGCTTCTTGAAACGGCGCATCGCCCGGCTCGCCTCGCTGCTCGACCAGCGGGACGCGCTGCTCGCGGGCGCGAACGTCATCGATCTGCGATACGCGGACCGCGCGGTCCTGCGGACGGAGGTTGCGGAGCCCACGTCGGGGTGAGGTGGGCTCTTCGCGGTGGCGGCTCCCGGATGGGAGACGCCATCCAGGGGGGGGTCTCCGGACGGAGATCTTTTTTGGGGGGGATCACATGGCCAGGCACAAGAAGGAGGACCTGATCGTCGGACTCGACATCGGGACCACCAAGATCTGCGCGATCGTCGCGGAAGCGAACGAGAACGGCATCGACATCGTCGGCATCGGGACGCATCCGAGCCGCGGACTGCGCAAGGGCGTCGTCGTCGACATGGAGGCGACCGTACAGGCGATCACCAGC
>CAZFKD010000623.1:0-2539 GCA_964519695.1 uncultured Spirochaetaceae bacterium | reverse complement strand
CCGTCCCGCGAATGACCGGCGCTCCTGCTAGGCGGGGCATCCTTCGAACCCACGGCGGGCCGAGACGCGCCGACGACGTCGGGCCCCGCCCAGGCCCAGCAAGACGCCGGCGGCCGCGATGCTCGAACCGGAGTCGGTCTCCGGGACTGCGACCCAGTCGAGATCTCCGCTCGCGTTGTCGCTCAGCACCGCGCCCGGCTGAAGCGTGAAGTCGGGCATCCACAGCAGCATTCCCATCCGCTGGAGACTCGCTGCGGTGAGCGCGACCTGCGCTCCGTCGATCTGCTGCGCCAGGACGGGCGTGCTGGTGGCGGTCGCCATGCCGTCGACCACGTCGATCTGCGTGGTATGCCTCCCGACCGCGTTCATGAGCTGGAGATTCTCGATGCGCGCAATTCGCGAGCGATGACTATCGCAAGGCCTTGAAGGCTCGGGGCATCGAATGCAGCATGAGCCGACGGGCGAACTGCTCGGACAACGCCGTGGCGGAGAGCTTCTTCGGGACGCTGAAGACGGAGCTGATCTATCGAAGGCCGTGGGCGACGAGAGAGTCGGCGAGGGATGCGATCGGCGAGTACATCGAGGTCTTCTACGATCGGATCCGACGACACTCGACGATCGGTCACGTGAGTCCGGCGAAGTGCGAAGAATCAAGACTGCGGAAGATGGGATAGAAAAAATCCACTTTTGCGGGGCAAGGTCACGTCGAGCCAGCCCGCCGTGACGGAGTTCGCTTGCACTGCACGGCGCTTCGACTCGACGTCTGCCGACTGCGCGGTCGCATCGTCGCGGGCCACCCCGGTCCCTTCATCTCCAGCTTGGCATGACCGTGCCTTCGTGGTACCACCTCGGCACTCCCTGAACCCATGATGGGGTCGTCGAGGCAAGCCCTCGTCGGCCCGCGAGATCCCCGCTCGAGACTGACGGAACGGATGTAAATGGAGACCCGGATTCGGCCCGAGAGAGAGGCTGCAAGACGGGCGATTGGCATCGTGAAGGGACCGTGATTGGCCGGAGAGGCCGCCATCGGTCCGGAAGCAGTCTCGAAACCTGGCTGGTGTGATCCGATTCCGGGCGACTCCGGGTGGTCCTCGTCTAGAATCGTGTGGATCGCGTGGAAATAGCCGCGCCACGGTCGTTGCTTGGGGAGTCCTCGGTTCCGATCCGAGCGCTGCGGTCTGCGGACCCGGCCGCCGGATGGAGCAGGCCAGGGGAGGCCCCGATCGCGCCGCTGGCCGATCGATCGAGGGAACGCTTGCGCATCAAGAGTCTGCAGCTCCACGGCTTCAAGTCCTTCGTCGACCGGACGGTCTTCAGCTTCGACTCGGGCATGACCTGTGTCGTCGGGCCGAACGGCTGCGGGAAGTCGAACGTCGTCGACGCCATCAAGTGGGTGATGGGCGAGCAGTCGGCCCGCAAGCTGCGCGGCAAGGGGATGGACGACGTCATCTTCGCCGGCTCGGAGAACCGCCCGCCGATCGGCATGGCCGAGGTCACGCTGACCTTCGACAACGCCGATGGCCAGGCCCCCGCCGCCTATGCGGCCTACAGCGAGATCGAGATCGCGCGCCGGCTCTACCGCTCGGGCGAGTCCGAGTACCTGATGAACAAGCAGCCGGCGCGGCTGAAGGACGTCCACGACTTCTTCCGCGATACGGGCATCGGCCTGCGCGGCTACACGATCGTCGAGCAGGGGAAGGTCGCCGAGATCGTCTCCGCCAAGCCCGAGGATCGCCGCGGCCTGATCGAAGAGGCCGCGGGGATCGGCAAGTACAAGGCCCGTCGGCGCGAAGCCGAAGGCAAGATGAAGTCGACCGAGCAGAATCTCGTGCGCGTCAACGACGTGCTCGGCGAGATCAAGCGCCAGATCGGGACGCTCGAGCGGCAGGCGAAGAAGGCCGCCCGCTACAAGCGGCTGCATGAAACGCAGCGCATCCTCGAGCTCTCGCTCGCGGCCGAAGAGCGCGCCCGGCTGCATGCGCAGGTCGCGGAAGAGACGGCCTCGCTGGCCGCCTTGCGCGAGGCGATCCTCGTCGCCGAGACCCAGCTCGCCGAGCGCGAGCTCGCGGCCCAGCAGCAGCGCATCGCGATGACGGAGGCCGAGAAGGCCGTGACGGCCGGGGCCGAGCGGCTCTTCGGGATCCGCGGCGAGATCAAGTCCCTCGAAGGCCGGATCGAGCTGGCGCGGCGCGAGAGCGACTCCCTTCAGGAATCGACCGAGGCACGCCGCGAGGAGCTGGCGCAGCTGGCCGAGCAGCTCCAGGTCGCCGAGAACGAACATCGCACGGCCCGCGCCGAGCTCGAGCAGCTCGAGGGCGGGCTCGCCCGGGAGCAGGCGGCGATCGAGGTCGCCGAGCGCGAAGTCCAGACGGCCCAGGAAGCGCTGCGCGAGCTCGAGAGCGAACGCGGCCGCAAGAATGCGACGCACGTCGAGCTGCTGACGGCGGTCGCCCGGCTCGAGGACCGGATCGCGAATCTGCGCGATCGGCAGTCGGCGATCGATCAGCGCCTGCGCGGCGTCGACGCCGACGTCGAGGCG
>CAZFKD010000622.1:275-2540 GCA_964519695.1 uncultured Spirochaetaceae bacterium | reverse complement strand
TATACGCGGAGAACTCCGAAGCGCCGAGCGCAGCCATCAGGCGGAAGCTGCCGAGCCCCGCGCATTGGAAGGCGGTCGCGAGCAGGATCGTCGGGGCGTAGGCCGGCCGGAGCGCGCCGAAGAGCGCGAGGGCGCCAAAGCCCGCCTGGAGGCCACCGTACATCGCCTGCAGCTCGATCGTGCCCGTCGTCGAGAGCGAGCCGACGCCGGCGAAGTCGGCGAGAAAGCCCGGCTGCAGGAAGCAGTAGAGCCCGTAGGGAAGCGAGAAGAGCCCGAAGACGGCGAGAAAAATGCGAGCAGCCATGCGTCACCTCTTGCGCGCCATTCTGTCAGAGTCCGCAGCGCCGCGGCAAGCCCGTTTCGAGGGATTGCGAAATGCGCGATGCTGGCCGCGAAAGCGGGTGGTCGTCCATGTCGCAGTCCGTGAACCCCTTCGATGCGTGCGTGGCCCTCGATCGGATCGGATCCGAGGTCGATCTGATCGTCGTCGGGAGCGGTGCGGGCTCGATCATCGCGGGGCTCGTCGCGAAGCAGCTCGGCCGCAGCGTCGTGATCCTCGAGAAGCAGGCGAAGGTCGGGGGCTCGACGGCGATCTCGGGCGGCGTGCTCTGGACGCCCTGCAATCCGCTGATGGCGGAGGAGGGCGTCGCCGATTCCCAGGCGCGGGCCCGACGTTATTTCGATTCGGTCGTGACGCATGAAGGGCCGGGGACCTCGCCGGCCCGGCGCGAGACCTTCCTGAAGGTCGGGCCGCCGATGATCGAGTTCCTGCGCGCTCGCGGCATGCAGTTCTTCCGGCCCGAAGGCTGGGCCGACTACTACGACGATCGTCCGGGCGGGGAGCCGCGCAGCCGCTGTCTGATGGCGCCGCTCTACGACGCGCGGGCGCTCGGGCCCTGGGCCGCGAAGCTCGCCCGCTCCCCGGTCGGGGCGGGCATGCCGGTCCACAGCCACGAGCTGCCGGTTCTCTACCTCGCGAAGCGGACCTGGCAGGGTCGGGGGATGGCGCTTCGGCTCGCGGGCCGCATGCTGCGGGCGAAGCTGACCGGCGCCGATCTCGTCTCGAACGGCGCGGCGATCCAGGGGCGATTGCTCGAGATCGCCCTGCGCGAGGGCATCCCGATCGTGCCGGAGGCGCCGGTCGCGGATCTCGTCGTCGAGGGCGATCGCGCGGTCGGCGTCCGCATCGCGCTCGCGCGCGGCGAGCGGATCCTGCGCGCGCGCTCGGGGGTCGTGCTCGATGCGGGCGGCTTCTCGCGCAGCGATGCGCTGCGCGGGCGCTTCGGGCCCGCGCCGACCCGGGCCCAGTGGACCGCCGCGAATCCCGGCGATACGGGCGAGATCCTCGAGGCGGCGATGCGGCTCGGGGCGGCGGTCGACAACATGGACGCCTTCTGGTGGGTGCCGACGACGCAGGGCATCGACGGCCGCTGGCCCGAGGGCACGACGATGCCCGACGGGACGCTCGCGCCCTGGACCCATCATCTCGATCTGAGCCTGCCCTTCTCGATCGTCGTCGATCGGCGGGGCGAGCGTTATGTCAACGAGTCGGCCTCCTACATGGAGGTCGGCGAGCGGATGCACGAGCGCGAGCGCTCCCACGGCTCGGCGATCCCGAGCTTCGTCGTCTTCGATGGTCTGCATCGCAGGCGCTATCCGTGGGGCACCGCGCTGCCCGGCGTGACGCCGAAGGCCTGGCTCGAGAGCGGCTACATGAAGAAGGCGGGCACGCTGGCCGAGCTGGCGGCGCAGTGCGGCATCGATCCGGGCGGCCTCGCGAAGACCGTGGAGCGCTGGAACGGGTTCTGCCGCTCCGGCATCGATGCGGACTTCAATCGCGGGGGCCGCTGCTTCGACCGGGCCCACGGCGATCCGACCGTGCGCCCGAATCCCAACCTCGGGCCGATCTCGACGCCGCCGTTCTTCGCGGCAGCGATGGTCCCGAGCGACGTCGGCACGGCGGGCGGGCTCGTGACCGACGAATGGGCGCGCGTCCTGCGCGAGGACGGCCGCGCCATCGCGGGGCTCTACGCGACCGGTAATTCGACCGCTTCGGTCATGGGGCGGACCTATCCCGGGGCGGGGGCGAGCATCGCGGCGGCCTTCGTCTTCGGATTCGTCGCCGCCTATCATGCCCTCGGCGCCGCCGAGCGGATCGCGGCCATGGGCGAAGGGCCCGCAGGAGGATCTGTCGCGTGACGAGCTCGCCTTCCCGACCGCTTTCGTTCCCCCATCCGGTCGAGCGCCCCGAGCGGATCCCCGCGG
>CAZFKD010000622.1:0-265 GCA_964519695.1 uncultured Spirochaetaceae bacterium | reverse complement strand
GTGCACGGCACAGCAGCATCGCCCTGACGATCTCCGGCTCGAGGAGATCCCCGAAATCGGGGATTTCGTCGAGTACGAGCTCCTCGGCCAGAGCGTGATCGTCGTGCGGACGGCGCCGGACCGCGTCCGCGCCTATCACAACGCCTGTCGCCACCGCGGCATGCGCCTCGCGACCGGGCGCGGCAACGCGGCGAACGGCCTCGTCTGCCCCTTCCACGGCTGGTGCTGGAATCTCGACGGCTCGAATCGCTTCGTCTTCGCGCCG
>CAZFKD010000621.1:0-2540 GCA_964519695.1 uncultured Spirochaetaceae bacterium | reverse complement strand
CCCAGTGGAACAAGATCCAGGGCCTGATCCAGAAGGGCATCGACGAGGGCGCGACGCTCGTCACGGGCGGCCCCGGCCGGCCGGAGGGTCTCGCGAAGGGCTGGTTCGTTCGGCCGACGATCTTCGCCAACGTGCGCAACGACATGACGATCGCCCGCGAGGAGATCTTCGGGCCGGTGCTCTCGATCCTGCCCTACGACACGGAAGAAGAGGCGATCGCGATCGCGAACGATACGAGCTACGGCCTCGCGGGCTATGTCTCGTCGGGCAGTCTCGAGCGGGCGCGGAACGTCGCGCGCCGGATTCGTGCCGGACAGATCGCGCTCAACGGCGCGCCTCCCGATTTCTCGGCGCCCTTCGGCGGCTACAAGACGTCGGGCAACGGCCGCGAATGGGGCCTCTTCGGCTTTGAGGAATTCCTCGAGACGAAGGCGGTCATCGGCTGGGAAGCCTGATCGCCGCGCGCGCTCCGATCCCGGCATGCCGAACGGTTTCGCTCGGCATGCCGGGCGGCGGGGCGAACGCGCACCGCCATACTCATACGCTCGTTCCCACTCTCTGTCATACGCTCGCTCCCATGGACGAGACGCTCTAGCGTCTCACGATGATCCTCGAAGTAGCGCCCCTCTCGATCCGACCGGGGCAGGAGTCCGCCTTCGAGGCGGCCTTCGCGACGGCGCAGGCGATCATCGCGTCGATGCCCGGCTACCGGTCCCATTCGCTCCACCGCGGCGTCGAACGCCCCGGCGAGTATCTTCTCCTCGTTTCCTGGGAATCCGTCGAGGCTCACGAGCAGGGCTTTCGCGGCTCGCCGCGTTATGCCGAGTGGAAGGCCCTGCTGCATCGTTTCTACGACCCATTCCCGACGGTGCTGCACTACGCGCCCGTCGATCTCCCGCCGACCGCTGCCGTCGATGGATCCGCGCTGGCGCCGGACAAAGTCGATGTCGACGCTTGAGCTCTCGCCCGGGATCGCGCGGCTGCTCGCCGACGGCGTGCTCTGCCTCCATTTCGGTTTCGTCGCCTTCGTCGTGCTGGGGCTCGTCTTCGTTTGGATCGGCCACGGCTTCGGCTGGCGCTGGGTGGACCACCGCGGCTTTCGTTGGCTCCACGCCCTCGCGATCGCGATCGTCGTCGCCCAGGCCTGGCTCGGCGCCGCCTGTCCGCTCACCGTGCTCGAATTCGCGCTGCGACGGCGCGCGGGGGAGGCGCGACTCGGCGAGGGCGAGGGCTTCGTCGCGGGCGGGCTCGGGCGGCTGCTCTACTGGGATGCGCCGGCCTGGGTCTTCACGCTGGTCTACAGCCTCTTCGGTCTCGCCGTGCTCGCGACGATGCGGCGCTTCCCGCCGCGGCGCTGACGGGACTTCGCGCTCGCCGGTTCGGATCCGGCCGCCGGGCGATGGCGTCTTCCCTGCAGCCCGATCGATTCGTGCGCGAAGACGATCGCACCGTCGTGTTGCGCCGATTCCCGCAGTCTGCCGCGGAGCTGCGCATCGGATGGCTCAAGGGGTCCCCCGGCTGAACCGATTCCCCCTCCATGCCCGCAGCCACCCCGGCTGCGCTTCGATGGAGCCCGCCGTGAACCGCCGCCGCAACCCTCGCTTCCGCACGCGCTTCGACGCGCTCTGCTCGGCCGGCGAGCGGGAGGGCGCAGGCATCCTCGCAGACCTCTCGCGTTCGGGGGCGCGCCTCGAGGGGGCGAGCCATTGTCCGGAGCCCGGCACCAAGGTCCGGCTCTACGTCTTCATCGTGCCCGTCTCGCCCTTCGAACTCTCGGGCGAGGTCGTTCGCAGCGCGGAAGGCAGCTTCGCGATTCGCTTCACCGAGCTCGATCCGGCCATCGGTCGCCTCGTCGACGACGTCGCGGCCCTCGTCTCGATGCCCTGAGGCCCGGTCCGGCCGTCATCGGCCGCCGCCTCCGGGCGGACCGCAGCCGGTCCGGCGGCGTGATCCCGAGTACGAGCGATCCGCACCGGATCTGCACGTGCGGTCGAAAAAATCGGTGTCGCGTGGAGATTTCTGCGCCGGGTGAGTTCGGTCACGGGTCGAGCGCAGGCGCGCTCCGAAGTAATCGGCCATGGAACAAGCCACCCCGCTCCCTGCCGCTCTCGTCGAATCGCTCTCGTCGGCCGCTCGCCGCTCGATCGCGCGTCCGCGCCGACATCGCGCGGCGCGGCCGCTCGCCGCCGGTGTGCTCGCGACGCTCGTCGCTGTGCCGGCCAGCGCCGCGCTCCGCGAATACCGGATGCATTTCGAGCCGAGTCCGACCGCAGGCGTCGCCGGCTACACGATGCATCTCGGCACGACGACCGGCGCCTACGCGGCCGAGTTCGATCTCGGCCTTCCGCCCGTTGCGGGCGGGACCGTCCTCTACGCCGTCGACCTCGAAGATTCAGTCGAGCTCTTCGTCGCCCTGCGCGCCTACGGCGCGGATGGCGTCGTCTCGGACTACTCGAACGAGCTCCGTCTCGAGCCGATCGTGCCCGACGATGGTGGCGTCGGCGGAGGCGGTGACGGCGGCACGACCGGTGGCGACGACG
>CAZFKD010000620.1:981-2548 GCA_964519695.1 uncultured Spirochaetaceae bacterium | reverse complement strand
GAGGGTTTCGGGCGGGTCAACGAGGCGTACTACGAGGCGAACCTCTCTGCTGCAAGGGCCATCTCCACCTACTTCCCCGCCGTGGATCTGCTCCGCACGCTCGGCACCCTCATCGTCCTCGGCCTCGGTGGCATGCGGGTGCTCGACGGCAGCCTCACCTTCGGGTCCCTGTTCGCGCTCCTCCTCTACCTGCAGTGGTTCTTCGAACCGATCACCCAACTGTCGAACGTCTACAACTTGATGCAGGCGGCGATCGCAGCCCTCGACAAACTGTTCGGGGTACTCGACACCCCATCAGCCGTTCCCGACCCGGACGAGCCCGTGGCGCTGGAAGTCACCGAGGGCGAGATCGGGGAGCTGCGTGCCCGCGGCGACCGGGAGCTCCCCGGCGCGACGGTGTTCAAGCTCTACGACACCTTCGGCTTCCCGGTCGATCTGACGGCCGACATCCTCTCCGGCCAGTCGATGACCCTCGATCAGTCGGGCTTCGATGCGGCGATGAGCGAGCAGAAGACGCGTGCCCGCGCCGCCTGGAAGGGCAGCGGGGACACCGCCATCCAGGAGATCTACGGCCGCATCGCCTCCGACCTCCAGACGACCTTCCGCGGCTACGAAGCGCTCGTGCTCGAGGCGAAGCTCGCGACGGTGATCCGCGGGGGCGAACTCGTCGGCGACGCGAAAGAGGGCGATCGGGTCGAGCTCGTCTTCGACGAGACGCCCTTCTACGGCGAGAGCGGCGGTCAGATGGGCGACCGCGGGCGCGTCGTGACCGAGACCGGCGAGGTCGAAATCGAGGACGTCCAGAAGCCCGTCGCGGGCCTCTTCGTGCATGTCGGCCGCGTCGCGAAGGGGCGGATCGAGGTCGACCAGGACGCCCGCCTCGAGGTCGACGCGACCTCGCGTCAGGCGACCGTGCGCAACCACTCCGGGACGCATCTGCTCCATGCCGCGCTGCGCGAGGTCCTCGGCTCGCAGGCGATGCAGAAAGGCTCGCTGGTCGGACCCGAGCGCCTGCGCTTCGACTTCACCCACGACGCGCCGCTCTCCCGCGCCCAGCTCGAGGCGATCGAGGATCGCGTGAACCAGTGGATCGAGGCGAACCAGCCCGGCGAGACGCGCGAGATGGACTACAAGTCGGCGATCGCGAAGGGCGCCATCGCGATCTTCGACGAGAAATACGGCGACGAGGTCCGCGTCGTCTCCTTCGGCGATTGCAGCACGGAGCTCTGCGGCGGGACACACGCCCGTGCGACGGGTGACATCGGCCTGCTCAAGATCGTCTCCGAGTCGGGGATCGCCGCGGGCATCCGCCGCATCGAAGCGCTGACGGGCATGGGCGCCCTCCGGCACATCCGCGCCCAGGAGCGCCTCGCCCAGGAGGCGGCCGAGCGGCTCAAGGTCCCGCTCGCGGAGCTGCCGGGCCGGGTCGGCAAGCTGCTCGACGAGCGCAGAGAGGCGGAGAAGCAGATCGAGGAGCTACGCCTCAAGAAGCAGGGCGGCGGCTCGTCGGATCTCTTCGCGAGCGCGAAGCCGATGGCCGTCGTGGACGGGGCGCGCTCGATCTCGG
>CAZFKD010000620.1:0-971 GCA_964519695.1 uncultured Spirochaetaceae bacterium | reverse complement strand
TCGAGGACGTCGATGCGAAGGCGATGCGGATGATCATCGACGATCTGCGCAATCGACTCGGCAGCGGCGTCGTCTGCCTCGCCGCGGCCGGCGAAGACAAGGTCCTGCTCGCGATTGGCGTGACGAAGGATCTGACGGATCGATTCCAGGCGGGCGCGCTGATCCGCGAGGTCGCGGGCGTCGTCGGCGGGTCGGGGGGCGGCAAGCCCGATTTCGCCCAGGCCGGCGGCAAGGACGCGAGCCGGATCGACGAGGCGCTCGCGCTCTTCGACCGGTTGGTGGGTGGCTGATGGCGAGCGCGGCGTGGCGAGGCGGCTCCGGATCGGCGTCGCGACCGCGGTCGGGATCGGAGCGCGGGACGGGCGGGGATCCTCCGGCGTCGTTCGATCCGTTCCGGCCCGTTCGCCGCAGGACGCGGGTCGTCGCGGTCGGATCCGTCCGGGTCGGCGGGAACGAGCCGATCCGCATCCAGTCGATGACGAACACGAATACGCTCGACACGCAGGCGACGGTCGAGCAGACGCTGCGCCTCGCGCAGGCGGGCTGCGAGATCGTCCGCATCACGGCGCCGTCGATCCGGGACGCCGAGAACCTGCGCGAGATCAAGCGCGCGCTCGCAGCGCGGGGTGTCTCGGTGCCGCTCGTCGCCGACATCCATTTCACGCCGAACGCCGCGATGATCGCCGCCGAGATCGTCGAGAAGGTCCGGATCAATCCCGGCAACTACGCCGACAAGAAGCGGTTCGAGGTCCGCGAGTACGACGACGCGCAGTACGCCGAAGAGCTCGAGCGGGTCGCCGCGCGCTTCCGGCCGCTCGTGCTGCGCTGCAAGCAGAACGGGGTCGCGCTGCGGATCGGGACGAACCACGGCTCGCTCTCCGACCGCATCATGAACCGCTTCGGCGACACGCCGCAGGGCATGGTCGAGAGCGCACTCGAGTTCCTCGACGTCTGCGAAGGCGAGGGCTTTC
>CAZFKD010000619.1:0-2553 GCA_964519695.1 uncultured Spirochaetaceae bacterium | reverse complement strand
CGCCGCGAAAGCAGTCGTTCATGACGAAGACGTCGCCCTCGCGCAGCGTCTCGAGGGGATGGTCGGCGAGCACCGCGGGCAACGAGCAGCGCAGGCTCGAGGCGTGCATCAGGTTCGTCGCGGTCGAGAGTGAGACGAGCCGGCCCGCATGGTCGAGGATGCCGGCGCAGGCGTCGGCGCCCTCGACGATCATCGCCGAATGCGCGGACTTGACGACGACGATGCTGGCTTCCTCGGCGGCGATCCGAAGCGCATGGCGCAGGACCTCGGCCTCGAGGTGTGCGGCGGCATCCGACTCCCTCTGCTTTTCTCCGCTCTCGGATCGCTGGCCGGGGCGCCGCCCGTCCTTCGCCTCGCTCCGATCTGCCCCGCGCTGCTTCGTCATCCCGTCACTCCCGGATTCGGCCCCGGCCGACTCTACCGCGTCCGGCGGGTCATTCACCCGGAAAACAAATCGCCTGGGCGGCGCCACGTGCCCGTCATGCCGCCGACCCCCGTCCGCCCATGCCCCCGCCCGCATCGAGGCGGGCGCGGGCGAGGTCGGCCCGCACGGTCCTCGCTGCGAGCAGGGAATGGAGAACGGCCCAGAGCGTCGTCGCCCCGGTGACGAGCAGGGAGTAGCGGATCGCTTCGTCACCGAAGCGGGCGGCCAGCGCATCGTTGAGGACACCGACCGCCAGGGGCGCGATGCCGAGACCGATCAGATTGATCGCGAAGAGCATCAGCGCCGCGGCCTGGGCGCGCATCCGGACCCGCGCGAGCGATTGCACGAGCCCGTAGGAGGGTCCGACGAAGAAGACGGAGAAGACCATCGCGACCGCATAGCCCGCGAGCGCGCCGATCCGGTCGGGCCAGAGCAGGAAGACCGCGAGGAACGGCAGCGCCAGCGCGCCGCCGAGCGCCGCGACGAAGAGCGCGGCGCGCTCGTCCCGGCGCGAGAAGAAATCGGAGAGCCGGCCGCCCGTGTAGGTCCCGATGCCGCCTCCGATGCCCTGGACGAGGCCCATCGCGAGGCCGGTGTCGCCGAGCGACATGTGGTGGACCCGGATCAGGAAGCTCGAGCCCCAGATCGTGAAGCCGTAGGCGGCGAAGGAATAGAGGGCGCTCGCCAGCGCGAGATGGCGAAAGGTCGGCTGGCGCAGCATGAACACGAAGACCTCGCGCGGCGTCGCGACGGCCGACTCGACCTGCAGCCCTTCGAGCGCGCCCCGCGGCGGCTCGACCAACACGAATCGCGTCGCGACGGCCAGGGCGAGACCGGGCAGTCCGACCACGAAGAACGCCGCGCGCCAACCGAGCGCTTCCCCGATGAAGCCGCCGAGCATGAAGCCCGTCATGATGCCGAGGTTGCCGCCGACGTTGTAGAGCGCGAGCGCCGTCGCGCGCTTCTCGGGCGGGAAATAATCCGAGAGCAGCGAATGCGCCGCCGGGTTGAGCGTCGCCTCGCCGACCCCGACGCCGACCCGCGCCAGCGCCAGCTCGACGAAGCTCCGCGCGAGGCCGCAGGTCGCCGTCATCACGCTCCAGACCGCGACGCCGACGACGATCACGTCGCGGCGAACGCCGCCATCGGCGAGCCGGGCGATGGGAATTGCGGCGACCGTGTAGAAGAGCGCGAAGGCGAGGCCCGTCAGCAGCCCCATCTGCGTATCCGAGGCGCCGAGGTCGTGCTTGATCGGCTCGAGCAGGACCGAGAGGATCTGCCGGTCGACGTAGTTGACGACGTAGAGCAGGACGAGGAAGGCGAGCATGAGCTGCGGGCGGGGCGCGCGGTTCGGCACGCCGCGAGACTAGCGCGACGGACGCGAACGCTCGCCCGGTTTCGCCCCCTTGCGCGGGATTTCGCCGTGGTATGGTTCGCGGCGCCCGATGCAAGACGAAGCCGCTCCCGCTGCCAGCACTGTTTCTGCCGCAGGCGCTCCTTTGGCCGCAGGCGCTCCGACCGGTGCGGGTCCGCTTCCGGATTCGCCCGCGACGTCGAAGCCGGGCGCCTACTCGTACTACGTGCTGGTGATGCTCGCGCTCGTCAACATGGTCAACTACGTCGACCGCAACATCCTCTCCGTGCTGATCGGGCCGATCAAGCAGGAGTTCCAGGTCTCCGACGAGGCGATGGGCCTGCTGACGGGTCTCGCGTTCATGATCGTGCATTCCTTGTTCGGTCTTCCGCTCGCGCGGCTCGCGGACCGGACGAGCCGGCGGACGGTGGTCGCTGTGGGGGTCGCGGTCTGGAGCGCGATGACGGCCGTGATGGGCCTCGCATCGAGCTTCGGACAGCTGCTCTTCCTGCGCATGGGCGTCGGGATCGGCGAGGCCGCCGGCGCGCCGCCCTCGCATTCGCTGCTGTCGGACTACTTCCCGCCCGAGAAGCGCGCGACCGCGCTCTCGCTCTTCGGCATGGGCGTCTACGGCGGGACGATGTTCGGCTATTTCGCGGCGGGCTGGCTCGGCGAGACGTTCGGCTGGCGCATGGCCTTCGTCGCCGTCGGCCTGCCGGGGCTCGTGCTCGCTGCGCTCGTCGGAACGACGGTGCGCGAGCCCGCCCGCGCGGCC
>CAZFKD010000618.1:671-2554 GCA_964519695.1 uncultured Spirochaetaceae bacterium | reverse complement strand
CGGATCCGGAGGTCGAGCGGGCGGTCGAGGCAGTGCTCTCGGAGCGGGCCGAGGCGATCGTGATCGAGGAGTCGGCGGGCGCGCTGCGGGCGCTCGAGCGCCTGCGCGGCGATGGCGCCGGGCGCGGCGTCTTCGTCGTCCAGGGCCATCCGGCGGAGATCGCGAGCGGCATCGTGCCCTTCGGCGAGCCGCTGCTCGCGCGCGTCCGGCCGCGGGCCGGGACCGAGGCGATCGCGCGGCGGCTGCTCGGCGAGGTCTATCTCGTCGCGAGTCTGGGCGAGGTCTTCCAGCATTTCGGCTCGGCGCGGCTGCCGGCGACCTTCGTGACGTTCCACGGCGATCTCGCGACGCCCGACGGCGTCGTGCAGGGCGGCGGCGAATCGAAGGCCTCGGGCATGTTGACCCGCGCACGCGAGGTCCGGGAGCTCGAGGCCGAGGTCGGCCGGCTCGACGCCGCCGCCGAGGCCGCGCGCACAGCGAACCGCGAGGCCGAGGCGGCCCTGGCCCGCGCCAGCGAAGAGCTCGAGAACCTCCGCAACCGCCAACACACCGCCGCCCTCGCGGTCGCGAACCATGAGAAGGATCTCGAGCGGTCGACCGAGCGCGTGAAGCGCATCGGCGAGGTGCGCGAGTCGCGGGTCGCCGAGCGCAGCGATCTGCTGGCCGAGCAGGAGAGCGTCGGCGAGGAGCTGCTCCGGATCGCGCAGCAGCTCGAGGAGCGGCGGGGCGAGCGGGATGCGAGCCAGCGCGCGGTGGACGCGATCGGGCTCCAGATCAGCTCGGCCGGTCGGGAGCTCTCGCGCTGCGAGAGCCGGGTCGCGGAGCTGCGCGTCGCCTACCGCGCGCGGGACGGTCATCGTCTGCGGCTGCGGGAGACGGCGACCCGCGCCGAGCAGTCCGAGCGCGAGACGCGCAGCTGGATCGAGCGCCGGCATCAGGAGATCGAGAGCGCGCGCGTGCGGCGCGAGGCGCTGCAGCAGGAGATCGAGCAGTCGGAGCAGGGCCTCGCCGGCCAGCTCGAGGCCGAGGAGACGGCGCGTGCGGAGAGCGAGGCGCTGCGGCTGCGATTCGACGAGACGGCGGCCGAGGTCGCCCGGATCGAAGAGGCGCTCCGGACTCTGCGCAGCGAGCTCTCCCAGATCCGCGACCAGACGGGCTCGGCCGAGCTGAAGCTCTCCGAGGCACGCATGCGGCTCGACCACCAGGCGGATACGGTGCGAGAACGCTGGGCGGTCGAGATCGAGAATTGGCGGCTCCCGAGCCTGGCCGAGCTGTCGGGCGAGGCGGAGGCGGGCGCAGGCGCGGAAGGCGCCGAAGCAGCCGAGGGCACCGGGGCAGAGGACGGCGCCGAGGGGGGCGATGCGAGCGCTGCGCTCGCGGCGGCCGCGTCGCTTCTCGAACCCGACGGCGCGGGAGATGGCGACGAAGACGAGGGCGGGGCGGCACCGCTCTCGGCTCAGCGCGAGGCGCGCCGCAATCTCGAGCTCGCGATGCTCCCGACCGCGGAGCGGCAGCGCGAGGCCGACAAGGTCCGCAAGGCGCTCCACGCCCTCGGCGACGTCAACCTCGGCGCGATCGAAGAGCACGAAGAGCTGTCCGAGCGCCTGCGCTTCCTGTCGGAGCAGAAGGACGATCTCGAGGGCACGCTCGCGAGCCTGCGCGAGGCGATCGCCCGCATCAACCGGACGAGCCGCCAGCGCTTCCGCGAGACATTCGATCTCGTCTCGAAGCATTTCTCCGAGAACTTCCCGCGCCTGTTCGGCGGCGGCAAGGCGAGCCTCGAGCTGACGGACGCCGAGGACATCCTCGAGGCGGGCGTCGACATCATGGCGATGCCGCCGGGCAAGCGGCTGCAGAACGTGAACCTGCTCTCGGGCGGCGAG
>CAZFKD010000618.1:0-661 GCA_964519695.1 uncultured Spirochaetaceae bacterium | reverse complement strand
TGTTCCTGCAGCCTGACGAGGACGGGAAGATCGACGTGCTCGAGAGCGGCATCGAGATCATCGCCAAGCCGCCGGGCAAGGAGCCGCAGTCGATCAGCCTGCTCTCGGGCGGCGAGAAGACGATGACGGCGCTCGCGCTGCTCGTCGCGGTCTTCCAGGTCCGGCCGTCGCCGTTCTTCCTGCTCGACGAGGTCGACGCGGCCCTCGACGACGCGAACGTCGGCCGCTTCAACCAGCTGATCACGGAGATGTCGAGCCAGAGCCAGTTTCTCGTGATCACCCACAACAAGCGAACGATCGAGGTCGCCGACATGCTCTACGGCGTGACCATGGAGCAGAAGGGCGTCTCGAAGCTCGTATCGGTCGTCTTGAAGTAGTCCGCGCGCGGGCGCGGGGGCGCGTGTCCGGGGCGACGCGCGGCTGGTAAGCTCCGCGCCGCATGGAAACGATCCTGATCGAGATTCTCGGACTCTTCCGCGAGCAGCCGCTCGCCTGGCTCGGCCCCGTGGCCGCCATCGCGGCCGCTGGCCTGGCGGCGGTCGGTCTGCGGCGTCGCCGGCTCCGCGCCATCGAGTCGGAGGCCCCGCCGGCGGCGGTTGAGTCCCCCCGGCCCGAGCCGCTCCCGGAGCAACGCGCAGACGCCGGCCGCCACGATAATCTG
>CAZFKD010000617.1:0-2569 GCA_964519695.1 uncultured Spirochaetaceae bacterium | reverse complement strand
CCCATCCGGGTTCGAGCGCGGGACATAGAAGGACTCGATCCCGCAGACACCGCAGAATCGATGCTGCGCGATACCCGTATCGAAGCGATGGGTCGTGAGCCGCTGCTCGCCGGCCTGGAGCCGGAATCGTGACGAGGACACGATCAAATGCAGGAAGCCCGTCATCGGGCAGATCGAGCAGTTGCAGTCCTCGACCTCGATCTCTTCGGTCAGCAAGACCTTAAAGCGCCCCGCGCCGCAATGACAGCCGCCGGCATGGATCCACATGGGCCGCTCATCGACTTCCATCCAGTCCCTCTCGTCGGAGTCGCGAAGCGATCCGCCCCGACGAACTCTTCGACGGCGGCTCCTAGCCCGTGTTGCGCAGCCCGGCCGCGATCCCGTTGATCGTCAGCTGGATCGCGTACTCGACCCGCTCGAGATCGGTCCCCGAACGCTTCAGCCCCCGTCCAGTCCGCTTGCGGTCGAGCAACTCGACCTGGAGGTAGGAGAGGATGTCGAGATAGGGCGTACGGTGCTCGAGCGCTTCGCGCAGCTCGGGCTCGCGTGCGAGCAGGATCCGCTCTCCCGAGATTGCGCGCACGGCGCGGCGCGTCCGCTCGAACTCCTTCTCGATGCGCCGGAATACCTCGTCGGCGGAGCCTTCGCTCCCGGCGAGCTCTGCATAGCGTCTTCCGACGTGGAGATCGGTTTTCGCGAGCACCTGCTCGAGGTTGTCGATCACCGCCCGGAAATACGGCCAGCGCCGGTACATCGTCCGAAGACGCGCGAGCGCGCGCTCACGACCTCCGGTCGCCGCTGCGAGCCAGGCCTCGACACCGGACCCGGCGCCGTACCAGCTCGGCAGCAGGATGCGCGTCTGGTTCCAGGAGAACGTCCACGGGATCGCCCGCAGGTTTCCGATCGCCCGCGTCGCCGAACGCCGCGCAGGCCGACTGCCGAGATTGAGCAGCGAGATCTCCTCGATCGGCGTCATCGCGTAGAAGGCGTCGGCGAATCCGTCGGTCTCGTAGACGAGCGCGCGGTAGGCCTTCCGCGACTCCCGGGCGAGGATCGAAAGGACCTCGCGCCAGCTCTCGGCGGGCTCCTTCGCGCGGCCGGGGATGTCGGGTGCGAGCGTCGCCTCGAGCGTCGCCGAGAGCAGCAGCTCGAGATGATAGGCAGCGGAGCTGCGCGTCCCGTACTTCGAGGCGATCACCTCGCCCTGCTCCGTCAACTTGATGCGTCCGCGAACGGTGCCGGTCGGCTGGGCGAGGATCGCGCGATGGGTCGGTCCGCCGCCGCGGGCGATGGTTCCGCCGCGGCCGTGGAAGAATTCCAGTCGGATGCTCTCCGCGCGCGCCTGGGCCGAGAGCTCGCGCTGGACCTTCTCGAGGGCCTCGGATGCGGCGAGATAGCCGCCATCCTTCATCGAATCCGAGTAGCCGATCATGACCTGCTGACGCATGCCGCGGGCCACGAGCTGCTGACGATAGGCGGCCGACTTGTAGAGCCGGTCCATCGAGACGACGGCGCCCGCGAGACTCTCGATCGATTCGAAGAGCGGGACGATGTCGACGTCGCTCTCGAAGCCGCCCGGCGCGTGCGGCCGGACGAGCCCGACCTGCCGGCAGAGCGCGAGCAGCTCGAGCACGGTGACCGCGTTCTCCGTATCGCTGATGACGAGATCCCGGATCGAGCGGCCGCCAGGCGGAATCGGCTGGCTGGCGACGAAGGCGAGGGTATCGAGGACCTCGCGCGCATCTTCCGAGAGTCCGGTCTCGGGGATCGGGAGCGGCTCCTCGGCGAGGACGATCTCCTCGAGGAACGCGCGCTGGGCCGACAGGGGCAGCGATTCGAGCGGTCCGGCGACCGGACAGATCAGCTCCGATCGCGCCTGGCGATGCTTCGACTGGTTCTGGCGGATGTCGAGCGAGACGAGGTCGAAGCCGAAGACGTCGACCTCCTCGATCAGCGAGGCGAGGGCGCCGCGGGCGAGACGGCCGCCCCGGTTCTCGATGAGACTCGCCCGGATCCGCTCGAGATCCGCCTCCATCGCCTGCGCGTCGACGTAGCCGCCGAGCGAGCCGGGCGGGCGCTCGAGCGCCTCCTCCCGCAGACGCGCATCGAGCCGCGCCGCGATCGCGTTCAGCTTGACGCGATAGCGCTCGGAGGAGTTTCGACCGTCGATCCGACTGGCGAGATCGGGCAGATCGCGCAGATCCGTTCGGATCGACGCCTCGAGCGCCTCCGAGACGGGTCGTCGCCGATCCGAGACCGTGAGGCGCTCGACGAGGGGCTGGATGCGCGAGCGATAGTGCTGAAGGATCGCCTCGCGGTACTGCTTCACGGCGAGGGCCGTGATCTTCGCCGTGACGAAGGGATTGCCGTCGCGATCGCCGCCCATCCAGGAGCCGACGCGCAGGCTTCCCGGCGCGGCGCCGGCGACCCGCTCGAGCACGCCGGTGGGCGCTCCATGATAGGCGTCTCGAAAGGCCGCAAAGAGCTTCGAGGTCACCTGCGGTACCGAATGGACGAGCACCTCGCCGATCACGTGGATCGCATAACGCACCTCGTCGAGCGGCGTCGG
>CAZFKD010000616.1:0-2572 GCA_964519695.1 uncultured Spirochaetaceae bacterium | reverse complement strand
TGTCTCGCAGGTCGCAGGCGACCACGCGCCCCTCGCCGAAATCCTGACCGCGCTCGCCCCCGATGCGCTCCCATTGCCCTCCGCGCCCGAGCACCCCGCGCTCGTTCGCCTGGGCGCCGAGGCGCTCTCGAAGATCCTCGATCCCACGATCCTGCTCTCGTTCGATCGCACCGGCTTCGCCCGCCACGCGCTCGGCTTCGACTCGGCCGATCTCGAGCGCGATCTGACGGGTCGCCGCGCGATCGTCACGGGTGCGAATTCCGGGATCGGCTTCGAGACCGCACTCGCCCTCGCCGACCTCGGAGCCGAGGTCGTGCTCGCGTGTCGGAGCGAGGCCCGCGGCCAGTCGGCTCTCGAAGCCATCCGTGCGCGGACGGGCAATCGGACCGTCACCCTCGAGAGGCTCGACGTTTCGAGCCTCGCCGATGTGCGCTCCTTCGCTGCGCGCCGGGCGAACGCGCGCGTCGACATCCTGGTCCACAATGCGGGCGTCCTGCCGAGCGAGCGGATCGAGACACAAGATGGCTTCGAGGCCACCTTCGCGACCCACGTCGCGGGACCTCATCTCCTGACCCGCCTGCTCCTGCCCGCGCTCGAGCGCTCCGACGACGCTCGCGTCGTATGGATTTCCTCGGGCGGGATGTACACCCGCAAGCTCGACCACGAAGATCTGACCTTTCCGGAGATCAGGCGTACTGGAAGCAGGCCGACCGAGAAGCCTTCGAGGCGAAGGGGATCCGCTACCGGGTCAACCGGCGGGGTCCTCGGGGCAACAAGAGCCTCACGGAGTACCAGAAGGCGATCAACCGATCGCGATCTCGGACCCGAGCCCGCTGCGAGCATCCGTTCCGGATCGTGAAACAGCTCTGGGGGTTCACGAAGACGCGCTACCGGGGGATCGAGAAGAACTTGGCGCGGGGTTACACGATGTTCGCGCTGGCGAATCCGTACGCGCTGCGAAACCAGCTCATGCCACGAAGGCGGAAGTACGCCCTGTGATCGATCATTGGCCCGGAGAGAACCTTCGAGCGGCTCCATCGACCCGATGGGTCGAGGCAAACGTCGACCAACGCTTCTGCCTCACGTCCCGAGTTGATCTCGAGGCGCGTTGCGCAGAGGTTCCCTAGCCTCCTCGAAACGACGGCGTGCGACCATCCGGATCCGTGTCGCCGTACTCGCATCGATTACGCTCGAGAGGTCATGGATCCGACAACGCTATCGCCCCTCTCGGGGCATGCCGTCCTGACTCTCCTTCTCCAGCTGGCGCTGCTGCTCGCCCTCGCTCGCGCGCTGGCCGAGGTGATGCGGCGACTCGGCCAGCCGGCCGTCATCGGGGAGCTCCTGGCGGGCATCCTGGTCGGTCCGACCGTCCTCGGACACTACGCGCCAGGCGCCTTCGCCGCGCTCTTCCCCCACGACGTTGCACAGTTCCACCTGCTCGAGGTGGTCTCCACGCTCGGCATGGTGCTGCTGCTGCTGCTCACCGGCCTCGAGACGGATCTGCGCGTCATGCGCGCCATGGGACGGGCCGCCATCTATGTGTCGGCGGGCGGACTCGTCGTCAACCTCGCCGCGGGTGCGACGCTCGGGTTCGCGCTGCCCGATCGCTATCTCGTCGCGCCCGAGACGCGCCCGATCTTCGCGGCCTTCCTCGCGACCGCCCTCGCCATCACGGCGATGCCCGTGATCGGGAAGATCCTGATCGACCTCAATCTGATTCGGCGCAACGTCGGTGTCGTCACCCTCTCGGCAGGCGTCATCGACGACACCATCGGCTGGCTCCTGCTCTCGGTGATCGCGGGCCTCGCAGGAGCGGGCAGCTTCTCGGTGCGCGGACTCCTGCTGACGCTCGCCGAGTTGGCGGCCTTCCTCGTGGTCATGCGACATGTCGCCTACCCGATCACCCGCCGGGCCCTGCACTTCGTCAACGAGCGCGTTCGGCTGGCCGGCAGCGATCTCACCCTGATCCTCGTGATCACGTTCTTGAGCGCCGCGGCGACCGAGGCGATCGGCATCCACGCGGTGTTCGGCGCCTTCGTGGCCGGCCTGATGATCCGACAGGTTCCGCGCGTCCGATCGGAGTCCCTGCACCTGCTGGAGACGTTCGTGCTCTCCGCTCTTTCGCCGATCTTCTTCGCCTTCGTCGGCCTGAAGGTCGATCTCTGGGCGCTCGGCGGTTTCACGCTGCCCGCGCTCGTGATCGGTGTAGCGATGACGGGGAAGCTCGTCGGTTGTTATTCCGGGGCGCGACTCGGCGGCATGTCGCACTGGGAGGGCGTCGCGCTCGGATTCGGCATGAACGCGCGGGGAGCGATGGAGTTGATCGTCGCCATGATCGGCCTGTCCCTCGGGCTGCTGACCCAGCAGATGTACTCGACGATCGTGTTGGTGGCGGTCGTCACGTCCTTCCTCGCGCCACTCTTGCTGCGCACGGTCGTCTCGCGACTACCCATGAGCGAGGAGGAGCGTCGGCGCATGGCCGGCGAGCCCTCGCAGTACGTGCAGGTGTGCTCGAACGACCCGGCCGAGCCGGCCGTCGTAGGCGAGCGGCAGGGCGAGCACCGTGGCCGCG
>CAZFKD010000615.1:0-2572 GCA_964519695.1 uncultured Spirochaetaceae bacterium | reverse complement strand
GCCATCGGGTTCGGCCTCGGCGAGCAGATCGAGGCCTGGCTGGCCCGCCAGTCGGCGACGCTGATCGTCCACGAGCCTTCGCCGGCCCGGCTCAAGGCGGCGCTCTCGCGGCTGCCGATCGGGCATCTGCTGAAGGCGCATCGGGACTTCCATCTCACGAACGATCTCGATCAGCTGACGGCGATCCTCGCCGCGCGCTATGTCCCGGGCCTCTGCATCCGCGTCTTCCCGCATCCCGCCGTGCTGCGGCTCGATCCGAAGGGGGTCGCCGCGGCCGTCGAGCGGACCAAGCGGGTCAAGGATGCGACGGATACACGCATCTCGACCTCGGTGGCCCAGCTGATGCCCTGGGCCTTCATCACCGCCGGCAACGGTCGGCGCATCGCCGAGTCCGCCCATTTCGGGCGGACGGCCGGGCTCTTCGCCAGCAAGCCCGCGGTCGTCGCCGCCGCGGGCCCTTCGCTCGACAAGCAGCTGCCGCTGCTGCGGGCGCATCGGGATCGCGTCGTCGTGATCGCGATCGGCCAGACCCTGAAGGCGCTGCGCAGCGCCGGCATCGAGCCGGATCTCGTCCACGTCCTCGAGAGCAAGGACGTCTCCCAGCAGCTGACCGGCGCCGGCGAGACGAGCGAGCTGATCGTCGCGCTGACGCCCGACGCCCATCCGGCGATCTACGACGTCCCGGCCCGGGCGATCTTCACGGCGACGACGGGCGCGAGCCCGATGGGCGGCTGGATCGCGAAGGCGACGGGCGAGACCCGCTTCACGCTGGGCGGCGGGACGGTCGCGCAGGGGGCGGTCGGGCTGGCGGTGATGATGGGCTGCAGCCCGATCCTCCTGATCGGTCAGGATCTCGCGTTCACCGACGGCCGCGCCTACGCGAAGGACTCGGCCTACGACTTCGTGCAGGTCGAGTTCGACGAGGACGGGACCTGCGCACTGACCGAGATGAACCAGAAGGCCGCCCTGATCAAGGATCCGAATCGCCGAGCGACGCGCGACAAGGCGAACAAGGGGCGGATCGTCTGGGTCGACGGCTGGAACGAGGGGGAGCGCGTCCCGACCTGGCGCGCCTACGCCGCGTTCATCGAGCAGTATCGCGAGATCGGCAGCGGGCTCGCGCAGCGCGGATTCCGGCTCGTCAACTGCACCGAGGGCGGCGCGCGGATCCCGATGGTCGATCATCGTCCTTTCGGCGAGATGCTCGCGACGCTCCCGGAGGAGTGCCTCGACGCGCGCAGCCGACTGCTCTCGGTCCACGATGCGTCGCCCCGCCTCACGCTCGCCGACTATGTGGGCGCGATCCGCGCCGGCCGCAGGCGACTCGACGAGCTGGGGAAGGAGGTCGACCGCGCTCGCCGCTTCGAACGAAACATGCGCGAGCGCCTCGTCTTCGCGCGCGGCGAGCAGCAGCAGATCGAGCTGCTGCGCGGCATCGCGCGCTGCGAGAAGAAGCTTCGCGAGCAGCTCGAGCGCGCGCCCTGGCTGGACGCGCTGGTGCAGCCCGAGCTCCATGCTGCGGTGGCGGCGCAGCGCCGGAGCGAGTGGCGCGAGTCGTCGCTCGAGGACCTCGCGGACGAGTCGCGCTTCCTGATCGAGGCGGTCGGAAACGGCGTCGAGCGCGCAAGGCAGTGGTTCGACTGCTTCGAGGCTTCGTTCGAGCCGGCGCCAGCGGCTGCGACCGTCCCGGTGCCGGATCGCCCGGGAGCCGATCGTGCCTGCGGCCCGACGCCTGACGAACGGACGCTGCGCGCTGCGGGGACTTCACGAGAGGGCGGGCAAAGCCTCCTTCCTCCCTGAACGCCGGGCGGCGCGTGCGGGCACTTCGCGCGCGATGAGCTCGAGTCGGTCGAGGATCCGTTCGCAGCCCCGCCCGCCATCGATCGCCGCGCGCGCCCTCTCGGCGCTCGTTCGCTGCCAGGCCTCGTCTGCGAGCGCGCGGGCGTAGCGAGCCGCGACGTGCTCGGGATCGAGGGTCCGGGCGTCGCCGAGCCAGCCGCCGATTCCGAGGGCCTCGAGGCGTCTCACCCAGGGCGCATCGCTCGCATGGTGCGTGACGGCGAGGTGGGGCGTTCCGTGCCAGGCGAGCTCCGAGAGGCTCGTACCGAAGCCCATCACGGCGAGCCGGGCTTCCGCCATGCAGCGCGCCATCGCGGCGGGCGAGAGTGCCTGCTCGACGCGCCAGCCGTCTTCGGCGAGGGCAGCCGCCACGCGACCGCCGGGATCGCGATAGGCGGGCCCGAGCACCACGACCCGGCTGCGGAGCCTGTCCGCCGGCGCTCGCGCCGCGAGCGTGCGCACGAGCAGCGGCGCGAGGCGCGGCGTCACCGCGTGGGGATCCGCGCCGCCGATCGAGAGGAGCAGACCCTCGCGCTCGGCGAGCGGGCGGCTCGGCGTCTCGCGATGGACGGGCGAGAGGATCGCATAGCGCGGGCCGGACAGGGTCGGGCTCGCGGGATCGTCTTCGGCTTCGCCTGCGCTCGCATCGCGCTCGACCGGGAGGTGGTGGAGGGCGGGGTTGATCGTGAGGCGCGCGCGTCCGATCGCGCGGACGTCGTCGAGGACGATGGCC
>CAZFKD010000614.1:0-2580 GCA_964519695.1 uncultured Spirochaetaceae bacterium | reverse complement strand
ATCGACCGCTTCGAGCGGGGCGGCGTCCTCGATCATTTCCGGATCGCCTGCTTCCTGCTGCGCGCCGGAACGCTCCACGCGTACGGGGCCGACAGCGCCGTCTCCAGCTACAGCTACTTCCACGGCCAGCTGCTCGCCTGGCTCATCCACAAAATGAACGACCAAGCCGACGCGGGCCCGCTCGAGAACATCGCCCGCTGGCTCGAGATCGCCGGCCGGCCGGCGCAGGCCCTCATCAGCATCGGAGCGACGCGCTATACCGATTTCGGCGAGACGCATTTCCTCGAGCCGGGCGACGTCTCGATCGTCGTCCTCTACGACGCCCGAACGCTCTCGGCGGAGGACATCCGCCGCATCGCCGTCGGCGAGATTCCTGCGCCGGATTCGGGCATCTCGCTGCTGCGTCAGACGGTCCGTTAGTTCTAGCACTTTCTCCTCTCCCCGAAGGCTCGGTCCGAAAGGGCCCGAACGGATCCGAACCGAAAGAGAGCCGTGTCCGAACTCAAGCTGGCGCTGCTCCTCGCGATCTCGGCTGCCGGCGCCGCCGGCGGCTGTCTGCCACTCTGGCGCGGCGGAGCGACGGGCAATCCCCGCCTGCTCGGCTGGGGCAATTCCTTCGCCGCCGGGGTCTTCCTCGCCGCCGGTCTCGTCCACATGCTGCCCGAGGCCGACCAGAACTGGCGCTCGCTCGGCTTCGAGTTCCCCGTCGCCTTCGTCCTCGCGGCCATGGCGCTGGCGGCGATGCTCCTGATCGAGCACGTCCTGCTGCCCGACCACGTCCACGAGGAGCTCCACGTCCCCTCCGACGAGCGCTTCGGCGAGCATCACGGCCATGCCCATCACGACGCCCACCACGACGCCCTCTCCGCCTACTCCGCCCTCGTCGCCCTCTCGATCCACTCGCTGGTCGGCGGTCTCGCGCTGGGCGCGGAGCAGGACTGGACGCGGGTGCTCGTGATCTTCTTCGCGATCTTTGCCCACAAATCCGCGGAGGGATTCGCGCTCGGCGTCAGCCTCGCGCGCAGCTCGATCGCGAAGGCCCAGACCTGGCGTCTCATCGCCCTGTTCGCGAGCTCGACGCCGATCGGCGGCATGATCGGCATCGGCCTCGGCCAGGCGATCGAGGGCCGCGGCGCTGCCCTCGTCGAGGCCGTGTTCCTCTCGGTCGCTGCCGGGACCTTCATGT
The DNA here is from genome assembly GCA_964519695.1 of uncultured Spirochaetaceae bacterium. Taxonomy (GTDB): domain Bacteria; phylum Myxococcota_A; class UBA9160; order UBA9160; family UBA4427; genus UBA4427. The sequence continues at coordinate 1,394 of CAZFKD010000614.1, read as the reverse complement.
ACGTCGCGACCTTCGACGTCCTGCGGGACGAGTTCCCCCACGCCAGCGGACGCCTCGCCAAGTGGCTCGCGATGGCCGTGGGCGTCGCCGGCATGAGCCTGCTCGCGATCTGGAGCTGATCGCGGAACCAGATCGGTCCTTCGACGGATCGATGGAGGAGTATCCGATGCATCCCAACCCGCAGTCGACCACCCTTCGCTCTGCGCGGACAGCGACGCGCCTTTCCCTGCTCGCCGTGATTGCAGCCGCCTGCACCACGGAACCGCCGCCCGCGACGTACCCGAGTCCGGTCTCGATATCCGCGCCGGCCGCCGATCGCCCGGCTGGACTGCCGGAGGACATCAACGCGCCCTTCCTCGCGCCGGACCTCGCGGTCGGCGACTGGATCGAGCGCTTCGAGGGCGAGTCGCGCGCGGTCTACGCGCGCCGCGCCGAGATCGTCGCTTCGCTGGCGCTCGCGCCCGGCGCCGCCGTCGCCGACGTCGGCGCGGGCACCGGGTTCTTCACGGCCCTCTTCGACGCTGCGGTCGGGCCCGAAGGTCGGGTCTATGCCGTGGAGATCTCGCCGGGCTTCCTCGCGCATCTGCGCGAACGCGCGCGGCGCGAGGCGCTCGCAACGGTCGCGGTCGTCGAGGGCAGCGAACGCTCCGTCGAACTCGCTCCGGCGTCGATCGACCTCGCGTTCCTCTGCGACGTCTACCACCACTTCGAGCATCCCGCGCAAACGCTCGCCAGCATCCGGAGCGCCCTGCGACCGGGCGGAACGCTCGTCTTGATCGACTTCGAACGCATCCCCGGCGTCACGTCCGCCTACCTGCTGGGACATGTCCGCGCGGGGCGCGAGGTCTTCAGCGACGAGATCGTGCGGGCGGGCTTCCGCCTTCGCGACGAGATCGCGATCGACGGGCTCGACGACAACTACATCCTGCGCTTCACGCGCGAAGACTGAGCCGGCAGGGCGTCCGCATCGCGCGCGCAGCGCGGGCGGTCGACCCGGGAATCTCCTCATGCCTCTCCGGCCGCGGCCCGATTCCGGGTCCGGTAGGGACGCGCTTCGGCGCGGGGAGGCTCGGTCATGCTCGACTCGATGGATTGCGGGGAAGACCGGCACGCGACGCGCCGCACCCGTCGCTGGCAAAGGCGCGCTCGCATCGCCGCACCATTCCTCGTCGTCCCGGCGATGCTCGGACTGCTCGTGCTGTCGGTCGACCTCATCGAGTATCGACCGTCGGCGAAATCCGACCGCGCGAGCCCGCCGCCGCGCTCCGAACGGACCGTGTCGAGCGAGCCGGATGGCCTGTCCGGGTCGATGAGCTACGCCCCGGATGCGGCGCTCTCGGTATCCGTCGTCGAGACAGCGACGTCGCCCGCGCCGGCGACGAGCCGGCTCGCCG
>CAZFKD010000613.1:0-2585 GCA_964519695.1 uncultured Spirochaetaceae bacterium | reverse complement strand
GACTATCACTACCGCGACGTCGCCGGCCGGCTCGCCGCCGCGCGGGATGCCGCCGCCGCGCAGGTCGCCGCGGCCGCGTCCCCGCCCGTCGCTTCGGCCGCCGCCGACCCCGCCGAAGCCGCCGTACGCAAGCTGGCGAGCGGCCATGCGAGTTCCGATGGCCGTTACCAGATCGTCGGCGAGCTCGGTCGCGGCGGGATGGGCATCGTCTACAAGGTCCAGGACACGACCCTCGATCGCATCGTCGCCTTCAAGGTGCTGCCCCAGGCGCTCACCGAGAACGAACAGGCCGTCACGAACTTCGTCCGCGAGGCGCAGGCCGCCGCGAAGCTCAACCACCCGAACATCGTGACCGTCTACGACACCGGCGAGCAGAACGGCCGCTACTACATCGCGATGGAGTACGTCGAAGGCACGACCATCAAGGAGATCCTGAAGCGCCGCGGGCCGATCTCGCCGTCGGGCATCCTGCACGTCCTGATGCAGATCGCCGAGGCCCTCGCGTATGCCCACGAGAAGAAGGTCGTCCACCGCGACATCAAGCCCGCGAACGCGATGTGGACGCGCGACAAGAAGGTCAAGCTGATGGACTTCGGGCTCGCGAAGGTCGTCGAGGAGGCGCGCAACCACACGACCGTCGTCGCCGGCACGCCCTACTACATGAGCCCCGAGCAGACGCTCGGCAAGAACGTCGATCATCGCACCGACATCTACTCGCTCGGCGTGACGCTCTTCGAGATGGCGACCGGGACCGTGCCCTTCAAGGAGGGCAACATCCCCTATCACCACGTCCACACGCCGCCGCCCTCCGTCCGCGAGCTGCGTCCCGACCTGCCCGAGAGTCTCGTCGCGATCATCGAACGCTGCCTCCAGAAGGATCCCGCCCGGCGATTCCAGTCCGCGCGCGAGATCCTGGCCGAGGTGCGCGGAACCCTCTCCGGGTCCGTCGTCGGCTGAAGCCCGCCCGGCCGATCGCGGCCCGCCGCCGCGATTGTCCGGTGGTCGGCCCACGCTACGCTGCGCCGCGCGTACGCGCGAACGCGAGGTCGTCGCGCGAGGAGGGGCGTTGCAACAGACGACGATCGCGCGGGCCGTTCGCTGGCGCGGAATCGGGCTTCACGGCGGCAAGCCCGCCGTGGTCGAGGTTCGCCCCGCGCCGATCGATGCGGGCCTCGTCTTCGTCGTCCCTGGCGAAGGCGGCGAGCCCGACGCCGAGATCCCCGCGCTCCCGACCTCGGTCCATTCGACGGCGCGCGCGACCACGCTGGCGCCCCTCGTGCGCGCAAACGGCTCCGATCCGCGCGCGGGCAGTCCTGCCCGCTCACGCATCGCCACCGTCGAGCACCTGCTCGCGGCGCTCTACGCGCTCGGAATCCACGTCGCGCGGATCGTGGTTCGCGGCGGCGAGATCCCCGTTCTCGACGGCAGCGCGGCGCCCTTCGCGGCCCGCCTGCACGAGGCCGGTCGGCGCACGCTCGGCGCTCCGCGCCGTGTGCTGGAAGTCGTGCGGGAGCACGAGATCGTGCTGGAAGACCGCCGGATCCGGGTGGCGCCGGATCAGGGCCTCTCGATCGACTACACGATCGATTTCGACCATCCCTGCATCGGGCGCCAGCGATTCGAGCTCGCGCGCCTCGATCCGGCGATCTTCGAGCGCGAGCTCGCGCCGGCGCGGACCTTCGGTTTCGAGCGGGAGGTCGAATCGCTCCGATCGCTCGGCCTCGGCTGCGGCGGCGATCTCGCCAACACGGTCGTGCTCGGGGAGACGGGACTGCGCAATCCCGGCGGTCTGCGGTTTCCGGACGAGTTCGTCCGCCACAAGGTCGTCGATCTGCTGGGCGACCTGGCGCTGCTCGGCGCCGACCTGCAGGGCCGTGTCACCGTCGAAAGAGGGGGCCACGGGCTGCATCACGCGCTGATCCGCGCGCTGCTGGTCGAGCCGGGCCTCGTCGTCGAGCGGACGTCTGACGGGTCCGCACCGGAAGTCCGGACGGGCGCTCAGAGGCTGTGAAGATATCGTCGACCGAGCGCCGCAAGCGCCGCGACCGAGACGATATCTTCACAGCCTCTCAGCCCGCGTAGTCCTCGAGCTCCCGCGCGAGCTCCGCCGTCGCGTTCGGATCGACGAACTGCAGCCCGACGCCCGGCGTGCGCACCGCGCCGCCCGGCTCGCTGCGTGCGTCGTGGTGCCAGGTCACGCGCGCATGCAGATCGTGGATGAACTCGCCGCCGGGCACGCGGAATCGGACCTTCACGAGATCGCCGCGGCGCAGCGCGAGCTCCGTCTGGAGGAACATCCCGCCGGCGCCCAGCGTCGTCGCGTAGTCGCAGTGGATCGCGCCCATCGCCTGATAGTCGACGAGCATGCGCACCGTCATCCGGCGGTACTTGCGCGTGTTCTTCGGCGTGCGTGTCGTCATGTCGCTTCCTTCCTTGCGCACCCGTTCGGGCGGGTCCCGAGCTAACGACCCCGCTCGAGCGCGAGGCAGAGCAGCTCGGTGATCCGCAGCAGGAGCTGGCGTGCCGCCTCGCAGCTGGAGACGAGGCCGCCGATCTCGCCGCGGTCGGGATCGATGGCTTCGCGG
>CAZFKD010000612.1:0-2588 GCA_964519695.1 uncultured Spirochaetaceae bacterium | reverse complement strand
GGCGAGATCTCGCGGATGCGGATGCCGATCCCCTGGCGCTCGATGCCCTGCAGCTCGGTTCGGTAGAGGACCTCGCCGACGAAGTCGAGCTTGCGTCGCAGCTCGGGGAGCGAGATCTGGCAGCGCATCTCCGTGTGTTCGTCGATCGGTTCGCCCGTCGCGAAGAAGAATCCGCCCCGGCCGATCTCCGTCGCGAGGCAGGCCTGGCCGTGATCGGCGAGGCGGGCCGCGAGCCGCCCCGCATAGCGCACGAAGCGTCGATCGCCGGGGGAGGCGACGACTTTCGCGAGCTTCGAGACGAAGCGCCCCGGCTCGACCGGTTCGACCACGTACCCGGCCGCGCCGACCGCGCGCGCGGCGTCCTGGCGACTCGGGTGATGCTGCGTGTCGAGCAGGACGATCGGGATCCGAACGATGCCGGGCAGGCAGCGGATGGCCTGGGCGAACGTCGCTCCGTCGCTTCGGCCGAGGGCGTACTGGGAGATCACGAGGTCCGGCGTCATGCCCGCGAGGCGCATCAAGGCCTCGGGCTCGCTGCGAGCGGTCGCGACGCGGTAGCCCTGGCGTGCGAGCTCGTCGCGCAGGTTCGTGTTCTCGATGATCCGGGTGCCGACGAGCAGGACCTTCGGTTGGCGGGCCGCCGCGGCGCCGAGGGCGCTCGCTTGAACCGACCCGCCAGCGAGGCCGACGAGGATGGGCTCCGTCTGCGTCGCGATCCGGTCGGGTCGTCCGGTTCGCGCTGCGGACTGGCGCTGCGCGGCGCTTCGCGCGAGCGCTTCGATGCGCGATCCGAGCAGCAGCTCGAGGTCCGCGGCCGATTCGAGCCGCCCGCTCACGTCGACGACGCGCTCCTCGGGTCCCGCGAGCATGTGTCCAGACAGGGGGCCGGCGCTCGGCAGGATGGCTTCGTCGAGACGCTGCATGAGCACCGGATGCTCGGGAGACAGTCCCGAGAGCGGGAACGCGAGGAGCGAGCCGCCCTCGATCGCGCCCACCTCGATCCCGAGCCGCTCGAGGGTGCGCGCCGTGTCGCGCAGCTCGCGGGTCCGGTCCCGCCAGGCCTGACGCACGACCGCTTCGATCGCGGCGGCGTCCGCGCAGCGCCGGATGTCGAGCAGCGGGAGACCGAAGACCGGACGGGGTCGCAGGCATTTGATCTGGTCCGGACCGACCGTCGCGAAGAGGATCCGCTCGAGGGTGATCGATCCGGAGAGGGACTCGAAGGGGGCTGCGCCGAGGGGCAGGGAGACCAGCAGGGTGCGGCCTCCGGGCATCGCCCGACACGCCAGGCCCATCCGCTCGAATCGGGCCTGCTGGCGTTGTTGGACGCGGCCCGGCTGCGCCTCGAATGCGGTCATGCTTCCCTCCGCGCCGCTCTTCGTCGCGGCAGCGACGGGTCTTGACGACTCGCTGCCGGGCCAGCTGCCGGGCCGGGCGTCCGAACGGCCGCTTGCGTCTCGATCGGGCTGGTGTTGTCCTGCGTCGGGCCTGGCAGACGGCTTCTCTTGCCCGGGCTGAGCAGCGGCCCTGGCGATCCCGAGGGGAGAGGCGGCAGTGGGCCTGCATTCTGAATGTGGGGTTAAAGCCCTATGTGGCCTTGGGCCGATACCCCGATCGCGAACGGAGATGTGACCTCATGCACATCGCCTGGGAGTCGATCCGATGCACCGCTTCTTGACCGCGTTCCTCTGCCTTTCGACGCTCGCCCTGACCCAGAACGTGGTGGCGGGCACGCCGAGCGCCCATGCGTCGCTCCCGACGCCGGCGATCGTCGAGGCCGGAGCGGCCGGCCTCGCCCTGGCGGAGCTCGAGCCGGTCCGGGCTGCGGTCGGGGGCGGGGTGCCGTCGCCGGGCACGATGCTGCTGCTGGTGACGGGGCTTGCCGGCTTGTCGGCGGTGGGCAGCCCGAAGCGGAATGCGAAGCAGCCCGCCCGGTTCTAGGCGCCCGCCCACCCCGTTCGTCTGCATTCGAGGACACCGCCGGATTCGCGCGCGGGCCGCGCGCATGAGATGCTCCGGCTTCCTTCGCTCGGCGCGGCTCGCGCGCGCGTGGCGGACCGAGCGAGCACCGCGATGGACCCCGATCCCCAGCCGCCGAATCGCGCGAACCTCGTCGCCGCCCCGGCGACCGGTCACGAGGCGCTGCTCGAACGGCTCTCGATCCCCGTCCTCGACCCGCCGCCGTCCGGCGCCTTCCAGCTCGTCGCGCACGAAGGGGTACTGGAGCTCCGGCCGCCGGGCGAGGCCGCGCGTGCGGGGATTCGAGCGGTCTTTCCGCCGGATGCCGGGCGCCGGGGCCCGGGCGCCGGGCGCAGCCATCCGCTCGTCCGCGCGTTCGGCCCGGCACCGCTCCCGATCCTCGATCTGACCGCGGGGCTCGGCGCCGACGCCTATCGGCTCGCCGAAGCGGGCCATCGAGTCCGCGCTGCGGAGCGCGATCCCGTGGTCTTCGCGCTGCTCGTGACGGCCTGGCAGGAGGCTTGCCGGGCGGGCCGCGTCCCGCCGTCGATCGCGGCGCGACTCGAGTTCGTGCAGGCCGAGGGGTTGGCGCTGCTCGGCGCGCTCGACGGGCCCGAGCTCGAGGTGGG
>CAZFKD010000611.1:2376-2590 GCA_964519695.1 uncultured Spirochaetaceae bacterium | reverse complement strand
TTGGGGATTCCGTTGACGAGGAAGTCGACGCCCGCGCACCGCGCGGCCTCGTCGGACTCGCGGCGCGCGTCGGTCTCGACGACCGCATAACGTCCGCGGGTACAGCTGCCGCGATGATAGGCCTCCGCCGACGCGAGGCTCGCGATGCCCGGGAAGACGAGCTTCGATCCGCCCGAGAAGCCGGCCGCGCCATGGGGAATGATCGAGCCGACGA
>CAZFKD010000611.1:0-2364 GCA_964519695.1 uncultured Spirochaetaceae bacterium | reverse complement strand
GGATCCGCAGGTCGGCCTGCATGAACTCCCGGTTCAGCTCCACCGGCGAGCCGAAGCTCGTCCGGCCGACCGGGACGCATCCGTCCCACGCGAAGTGATTGGTGACGGCGCAGCGCGCGAGGATCTCGGCGCCGAGCTTCTTCTCGAAATCCGGTCGCGTCATCGGGCGATGGTTCGCGACGCCGGCGAGGATCAGGACGTCGCGATCGGCGATGCCGGCCGCGCCGAGCTCGGAGAGGACGGCGGGCACGAGTCGCCGCCCCGGCGTCGGCCGAGAGAGGTCGTCGACGACGATGCAGATGCGCCCGCGGCCGCGGGCGATCTCGCGCAGTCTCGGCGTTCCGATCGGCTCGGCGAACGCCCGCGCGATGCCGGCCTCTCCGATGTCCGGGCCGTCCCGGGGCGGGCAGGGATCGACCTGCCAGCCTTCCGGAAATGGGAGCTCGAGATCGCGGTCGTCGGTCCATGCGCCGAAGCGGATCGTGGCGCTCGCAGCGGGGCGCATGCCCGTCGCGGATCGCGCGTTCGAAAGGGGGCCGGTGCCGGAGGAGCGCATCGGGCGAAACCTATCAGAGGCGATCCTCGGCTGCTGCCGGCGGGCCATGCAGCCATGATAGAGTCGACGCGATGGCCTCTGCGATCGATCCGCGCGATACGACCGATCCCGACGAGATCCTGCGAGCGATCCTCGATCCGGAGCGGCGCGGGGCGCTCTATCCCTGGCTTCACCGGCTGCGCGGCGTCGCCCCCGTCTGGCGCGCGGAGGGCCTGTTCGGACCGGGCGGATGGGTGCTGTCGCGCTACGAGGACGTTCGCGCCGTGCTGCGGCATCCGAGCGCGTTCAGCGACGAACGCAATGCCGACATCTTCGACGTCGGCGAGTCGGGCTCGGCCTTCACGGCGATGATGCGCGAGCAGATCCTCTATCTCTCGCCGCCCGACCACGATCGCATCCGGGCGCTGGTCACCCGTCATTTCACGCCGCGAAGCGTCGAGCGCTGGCGTGCCGCCGCAGAGCAGGAGGTCCTGCGACTGCTCGACCTCGCGGTCGACCGCGGCAAGCTCGATCTCGTCCGCGACGTGGCCTATCCGCTCCCGATCGCGGTGATCTGCGAGATGCTGGGCGTTCCGCGCAGCGACGTGCCGCTCGTCTTCGAATGGGCCCACGACTTCGCTCGCCGCGGCGACGTCGCGGCCCTGACGCCGGAGGTGATCCGCCGCGGCGAGACGGCGACGCGGGCCTTCCGGGAATATTTCCTGGATCTCGCGCGGGAGCGCCGGAGCCGGCCGCGGGACGACCTGACGACGATGCTCGCGAACGTCCGCGATGCGCGCGGATCGCTGAGCGAGGACGCGCTCGCCGCGACCTGTGTGATCCTGCTGCAGGCGGGCCACGAGACGACCGCGGACCTGATCTCGCTCGGCATCCGCGGTCTGCTGCTCGCGCCCGCGGCGATGACGCGCTTGCGAACCCATCCGGAGCGGATCCCGAACGCGGTCCTCGAGCTGCTGCGCTGGGACACCTCGGTCCAGATCAGCCAGCGGCGCAGTCGCGAGCCGATCGAGCTCGCGGGAACGTGCATACCGGCCGGTGAGACGTTCGTCCTCCTGAACGGCGCTGCGAATCGCGATCCTGCGGCCTATCCCGATCCCGACACGCTCGACGTCGATCGCGTGCCCCGGGACCATCTGGCCTTCGGCCTCGGCCGCCATCGCTGTCTCGGCGCCTCGCTCGCACGCCTCGAGATCGAGACGGCGATCGCAGCGCTGCTGCGGCGCTTTCCGCGACTCGATTTCGAGGCGGAGCCGGTCTTTCGCGGCTCGTTCTTCCTGCGTGGTCTCGCATCGCTTCCGCTTCGCTTCGGGGCGGATGCCCGGAAAGGACTTCCTTCATGAAGCTCTCGCAGCTCGCCGTCCGCTTCGCGGTGACGCCTTTCGGCGCGGCCCTCGATCGGCTCTGCGTCCGCTGGATCGGCCATTCGCCGGTGTCGGTGATCTTCGCCCGCTCCGAGGGCGTCGACTACAACCCGCCGCTCCTGCTGACGACGAAGGGGCGGAGTTCCGGCCAGCAGCGGACGGTCGTGCTGCCCTACTTCGCGGCGGGCAAGGGGAGGATCGCGATCGTCGGCTCCCGCGGCGGCATGCCGACCGATCCGCATTGGGCGCTGAATCTCCGAGCCGATCCGAACGCGACGATCTTTCTGAGGCGCCGCTCGGTCGCCGTCGACGCGAAGATCGCGACCGGCGCCGAACGCGAGCTGCTCTGGGGATCGATCACGACGCGCTCGCCCGTCTACCTGACCTATCAAAAGCGCGCGGCCGGCCACCGCGAGCTCCCAGTCTTCGTTCTCAGCGCCCGGGATG
>CAZFKD010000610.1:0-2592 GCA_964519695.1 uncultured Spirochaetaceae bacterium | reverse complement strand
GCAGTGCGATGTGGGCATCCTCGACCTGGCGGGAGAGTGTCGAACGGATGATCTCGCGGCGAGCAATCTCCGCGCCCCCTCCGTCCTCGGCATCGAGCCGCGCGAGCGTCTTCTCGATCTCCGTGAGCTTGAGATCGATTTCCTGAGACCGATCGATGCCGCTGGTGTCCCGGTGGAAATGGCTGAGGGCACCAGAGACGAGTCTGCGATTTCGCCGATCGTGCCAGATCGCCACGATCTGCCTCGCCGTTTCGGGAACGGACGCAAGCGCGGCGCGCATCGTCCGCTCGGAGGTCGCCATGACCTCGCAGAGTCGGGCCTGTTCGTCCCCGCTGAGGACCGGGGTATCCCGGATATCGGCGAGATAACCCTCGAGGGGCTCTCGCGAGAGCGATCCTTCGAACATCTGCGGTGAAAGCATCGACCTCGACAGCGCCATTTTTTCCTCCTCGACCGGTCGAGGCGGCTCGGCTGCCGAGCGACCCTTCATGACCGGTCGAACAAGAGCATCGGAGGATGTCTATTATTTGTCAATGATTTTATTAGATATAAGTTAAACATTAATTATTCCCACGGGGGCTATGGGGGCCCAGCTCGACGGCGCCGCCGAGCGAACCGGGGGCGCTCTCCAGCACGCCTTCGCATGCCCTGCACCGGAACACCCGCGAGCTCGCCGTGCGAGCGGGTGTTTCGCAATCGCCCGGGTTGCGAGGCGGCCATGCCTTCGACCCAAGGCCCCCTCGAACGATGCGCCCGCTCGAATCCCGTGATGCCCCCGGTGCAGCTGTCATTCGATGCACTCGCCGGGGCGATCGCAGGGGCGATCGGACGAAGTCACGCCTCTCATCGGGCGCGGGGAGATCGGGGTCGTCTCGGGATCGATGCATCCCGGCGCATGTCGCCGCTTCCGCGATCTCGACGCAGGATTCCTGCTCGACCGCGGCAGACAGGACTTCGGTGGCGGTCAGTCGTCAGCGCCTAACAGTTCGGCTCCGATCGTCGACCCTCATCCGCGAAGAGGGCCCCGGGACGAGGCTCTCAGACGGAGTCCGGTGACGCAGGAGGTCTCCCTCGGATGATCCCGGCGAGATGTCGTCCGAATCGCCACATCACCCACAGATGGCCGTAGGCCTGGGTTCGCGCGTAGATCCACCAGGGCAACCGGGGACCAAAATCGTGGACTGCAGCCAGCGCGCCGCTGCGGTCGGGGATGGTGCGAAACTCGAGCCGCGGGAATCCGTCGGCCTTGCCTGCGAGAAGCCCGCCGCTCACCTCCAGCAGAGCGCGGTCGGCACCGCTGCGATCGGGGCGAAAGGTCATTTCGAGCAGGGGCCAGGGCAGTCCGATCGCAAAGAAGCTCAGGCCGGTCTCGCTCCGGACGACGCGCACGAGCCCCCGCATGCCGAGTGGGAGCCAGGCCGCAAACTCGCTGGTCAGCCAGAGGGCATCGCGACCGGCAGGCAGGGGCAGTCTCTGCACCGAGCGCGCCGTCGGCCGTTGGCCCAGCCTCTCGGCACGCAGGGAATCCGCCAGGGCCTCGGCGAACGGCTTGCCGGGGATTCCCAGCTTCTCCTGCAGCCATAGGTCCTCGGCCACCATCGGATGACGAAGGCTCTGGATCAGCGGAGCCACGAGGGCTTTCGGGGATTGGGTGACTAGCGAGACCCAAAGGCGGGATAGCCCGGGCGTCACGAGCGGAACGGGGATCATGAAACGGCGCTTGCCCATCACGCGCGCCGTTTCGCGCATCATGTCCCGATAGGTGAGAACGTCGGGACCCCCGACCTCGCAGACGCGTCCGGTCGTCTCCTCGACGTCGAGACAACGGACCAGAAGCTCGACGGCGTCATCGAGTGCGATGGGCTGGGAGCGCGAGCCCGTCCAGCTCGGGCAGATCATGGCCGGGAGGCGGCCCACCAGCCTGACGAGGATCTCGAGCGACGAGCCCCCGCGCCCCACCACGAGCCCGGCACGAACGGCCGTGACCGGCACGCCGTAACCGCCCAATACCCGCTCGACCTCGAGACGACTGGCCAGATGTCGGGAGAGCCCCGTCTTGATTTCGGGGACCAGACCGCCCAGATAAATGATGCGCTTGACGCCGGCTCTCCCCGCGGCGCGACCGAAGTTGTCGGCGAGCAGCAAGTCGAGGTCCTGGAAGTGGCCCTGGGTCAGCCGGCTCGACGGCATCATCGAGTGGACCAGGTAGTAGGCCACTTCGACGCCTTCGAGGGCCTTTTCGGTCTCGTAGAGGGAAAAGAGATCGCACCGCTTCCAACGAACGGACGGTTCGAACGAGTCGGTCGCCGTCCAGGCATGGCGTAGACGACGTTGCCCAAGGGACGCAGCAGCACGCCGTGCTCGAGCGCGGCGGCGCGGAGGCGCGGGCCCATGGCGGCGTGGTAGCCGGCGTCGCCGGTGGCGAGGTCGAAGGCGACGATTCCGCCGAGTTGCCGCAGGCCCTCGAGCGGCGCGTTCGCCGCGGCGATGCGCGCGTGGATCCGGGCGCCAATCGCCGCGAGTCGGCGCGGGACGTCGTTCTCGTGCACCAGCGCCAACGACTCGAGCGCGACCGCACAGCCGAGCGGCGAC
>CAZFKD010000609.1:0-2594 GCA_964519695.1 uncultured Spirochaetaceae bacterium | reverse complement strand
ACGAGCACGATCCGGCGCTGGAACGAAGAGATCGCCGGGATCGTGAGCGGCTCCGCGGGCGGCATGGCCCGGACGATAGACGAACGCGGCGATCAGCGCGGGCGCGTCGGGAAGACCGGCTGCGGATCGTAACTTCCGTCGGGCTTGATCAGATCGGTATCGCAGAAGGCCGAGAGCGTGTTGCCGGCCGAATATCATCCCCACCGATCGTGACGTCGCGGATCATGGGAGCCTCCTTTCGCTGCTTTCGAGCTGCCCGAGCAGCGCGCGGAAGGCCGCATCCGAGAGCAACACCTCTCGGCCCGCCCGCGCCAGGCGGTCGATGGCCTCGTCGTCGAGTCGGAAGCTCGTCGGGAGCGAGTTCAGGTATTTGCGCTCGGCGGGATCGACGGGCTTCGTGAAATCGACCTCGATGAGATGGAAGCCGACTGGCGTCGGCCACCCGGCGGCGACCTCCTGCCAGCCCGCGAAGGTCGCGCGAACGAGCTCGATCGTCTCGAGCGTGTAGCGATTGATCTGGACCGTCGTCGTCTGGTCGATGATGTCGTAGAGCGCCGGCGCGCGGTCGATCGCCTCCCAGGCGACCTCGGGCGTCGTCTGCGCATTGACGAGGACCAGCACCATGTGGCGCAGCGGGCCGAGGATCTCGGGCCGGGCGTCGCGGGGCGCCCGCTGCAGGAGCGTGCTCTCGAAGGGTCCGCGCACGCCGAGATTGTCCGAGACGCCCCCGTCGATCAGGCGGATGAAGCGGCGCGAATCCGAGCGCGTATACGACTCGAGGTTCTTCGCGTTGACGTACGCTCGGCTGAAGGTCCGCGGCGAAGCGAGCGCCTCGCGAATCCAGGGCGGCGGCTCGAAATCGCATTCCCCCGCGAAGTTGCGCAGCGTGAGCGGCGACATCGGTCCCGGAACCGCCGACGAAGCCGCGACGGCGCGCGAGATCGGATAGCTGCCGAGCTCCGAGCAGAGGAAATCGAACTGGTCCTGGATGAACGAGAACGGAGCGCCCGTCGCGAGATCCGTCGCGTTGATCTGGACCAGCGGGCCGCCCCGGGCGGCGAGATCGGCGAAGGTCGCGTCGTCGAAGAGGATGCGGTCGTAGTAGCGCGCGATCAGATCGCTGCGCTCGAAGAAGGGCGAAGCGAGCAGCGCCCAGTTCCAGGGCGTCAGCAGCTGACCGATCAACGCGCGCTGGACGTCGCGGCGCAGGAAGCGCTGCTCGAAGTCGTCGAAGATGCCGCGGCCGTGGAGGCCGAGATAGGCGGCCGTGAAGCTGCCGCCGGAGACGCCCGTGACGTGGTCGATCTGGTCGAGCAGCGAGACCTCGCGGCCGCCGATCCGGACGCGCGTCTCGTCGAGCCCCTGCAGGACGCCGTAGGCGAACGCGGCTGCCCGCGTCCCGCCGCCCGAGAACGCGACGATCAGCAGGATCTCGTTCGACCGCGCCTCGGACCAGCGCCGGCTCGCGCGGTAGCCCGATCGCCGTTCGAGCGTCGTGGGCGAGATCGGATCGTTGACGGGGAAATAGGTCGTGCAGCCGCTCGCCAGGAGCGCAGCGACGAGGAGCGGAAGCATGAGCATGCATGCTCGCCGCCGCCCGCTCGGCGGGGCGGCGCGACGGCGATGCGCGGATCGAAGCCTCCCCGCCCTGCGCAGCGCACTCGCCATCCCTCGCATCCCCGTCTCCCGCGCCGTCGCTTCGCCCGGATTCCGGCCGGTCGCCGAGCGGCGCGCCCGCGCGCGGCGCCGAGCGTAGGGAACCCGGGGCGGCCGCGCGCGGAAGCCCTTATGATCGCCCGATGCATGCCGTCCGCCGTTCCGAACGCGGGATCGAGACCGTCGAGCTCGCGCCCGATGAGCTCGCGTCCGCCCGCGCAGATGCGACGGCCGGCCCGCAGACGCGCGCCGATGAATTCGTCCGCGTGCGCGTCCGCTCCGCGTCGATCTGCCAGACCGACGTCGCCCTCGCGCGCATGGACCCCCTCCCCTTCACGCTCGGCCATGAGTTCGCCGGCCTGCTCGACGACGGCACGCCCGTCGGCATCGAGCCGCTCGATCCCTGCGGCCGCTGCGAGGCCTGCCTGCGCAGCGACTATCATTTCTGCGCAAAAGGCCACGCCATGGTCCTCGGCATCGGGCGCAACGGCGGCATGGCCGAGGAGGTGCTCGTTCCCGCGCGCGGGATCGTGCCCCTGCCCTCCGGCCTCGACGTCGGCTCGGCCTGCCTGATCGAGCCCATCGCCGTCCATCTGCATGCCCTCGATCTCGCGCGCCTCGAGGGCCGCCATCGCGTCTGCGTCGTCGGCGCGAACCGTACGGGCTTCGGCCTGCTCGGCGGCGCCGCGGCACGCCAACGCGGCTGCGTCGTCGACCTCGACGAGCGCGCACCCCACGCCCTCGAAGCCGCCGAGCGCATGGGCCTCGGCGTCAGGTCCGAGGGCCTCTACGACATCGTGATCGAGGCCGATGGCTCGGAGGCGTCGATCGCCGCCGCGGCCGAGCGCTGCCGCCCGGGCGGGACCGTGCTCATGGTCGCCGGCTACTACACCGAGTTCAAGCAGCTGAAGGTCCTGCCCTTCGTCGCGAAGGAGCTG
>CAZFKD010000608.1:0-2607 GCA_964519695.1 uncultured Spirochaetaceae bacterium | reverse complement strand
CCCGATCATCCCGAGATCCTGCTGCTCGACTCCGAGCAGTCGAAGGCGCTCGGCGGCACCGAGATCGCGAGCCTCTGGCATACCGACGTCACCTTCGTGCCGAACCCGCCGATGGGAGCGATCCTGCACGGCGTCGTGATCCCGCCCTACGGCGGCGATACGCAATGGCTCGATCTCGCCGTCGCCTACGCGCGCCTCTCCCAGCCGGTGAAGGACATGATCGACGGTCTGCATGCCGTCCATTCCAACCGCATCAACGTCAAGCGCGGCCAGCTCGCCAGCGACTACGCGCAGCGCTTCCGGACCCAGTCGCTCTGCGCCGTCCATCCGGTCGTGCGCGTCCATCCCGAGACGGGCGAGAAGATCCTGTTCGTCAATCCGACCTTCACGGACTTCATCGTCGAGCTCTCGCGCCAGGAGAGCCGCCATCTGCTGGCGATGCTCTTCGAGCACATGACCGACCACGAGTTCACGACCCGCTTCCGCTGGACCCCCGGCAGCGTCGCCTTCTGGGACAACCGCGCGACGGCCCATGTCGTTCCGACCGACCTCCCGCCCGGAGCCCATCGCGCCGTCCAGCGCATCACCCTGGCGGGCGATCTGCCGATCGGTCCGGACGGCGAGTCCTCCTACCCCCTGCAGGGCGACCCGTTCCAGTAGTATCGTCGCAGTCGCGCGCCACTGCGCAGAGGGAAAGGACCGGATGAGCCGGCTCGACATCGGAAGGGGACCATCGCGCCCGGCGCGCGCCCAGGGATCGGCCATCCGAGCGGGCAAGCAATCGGAAACGCGATCCGCGGAGGCGGCGTGACGCCGGAGCACGCATCGCTCGACTTCTTCGGCGTCGCCTGGCGGCTCGGTGCGACCCTCTTCTTCGTATTGCTGAACGGGTTCTTCGTCGCCGCGGAGTTCGCCCTCGTCAAGGTCCGGGAGTCCCGGATCGATATCCTCGCGCGCGAAGGAAGAGCGGCCGCGCCTGCGGTCCAGCACATCCTCGGCCATCTCGATCGCTATCTCTCGGCGTGCCAGCTCGGGATCACCCTCGCGAGCCTCGTGCTCGGCGCGCTCGGCGAGCCCGCAGTCTCCGTCCTGCTGGTCGCCGGCGCCGAGGGCGTCGGCATCGACGTATCGGCCGAAGCGCGCTGGGTCCCCATCGTCTCGATCACCCTCGCCTTCATGCTCATCACGATCCTCCACATGACGATCGGCGAGCAGGCGCCGAAGATGTGGGCGCTGCGCCGACCCGAGGAGACCGCCCTCGCGACGGGCCGCGCGCTCCGGCTCTTCACGACCGTCTTCGGGCCCTTCATCTCCGTCATCAACCAGCTCTCGAACGCCCTGCTCCGACTGGTCGGGCTGCCCGCCAAGCTCGGCCGCGAAGCCAGCCTCTCCTCCGAGGAGATCCGCAGCATCCTCTCCCTCTCGGCCCACGCGGGCGAGATCTCCGAGCACGAGTTCGAGCTGACCGAGAACGTCTTCCGGATGATCGAGATGGAGGTCCGCCACATCCTCGTGCCGCGGGTCGACATCCAGTTCCTGACCCTCGACTACGACCTCGAGGACAACCTCGACCGCATCCGGACGAGTGGCCACTCGCGTTATGCGCTCTGCGAGGTCGGCCTCGACACGATCATCGGCGTCGTCCATGCCAAGGACGTGCTCGACGCGACGCTCCGCAACGAAAAGCCCGACCTCCAGGGCATCGCGCGCGACCCGGTCTTCGTGCCGGATTCGATGTCGCTCTCGGATTTCCTGCGCGAGCTCCAGCAGAGCCGGCAACACTGCGCCGTCGTCCTCGACGAGCACGGCACGACCATCGGCATGGCCTTCCGCGAAGACGCGCTCGAGGAGATCGTCGGCCCCCTCGGCGACGAGTTCGACGAGGCGGAGCCCGAGCTGATCTCCGCCAGCGGCGACGCCTTCGAGGTCCGCGGCCGGATGTCGATGCCCGAGCTCGAGCAGCGCCTCGACTTCGACCTCCCCGACGATGAGTACGAGGACCAGGACACGATCGGCGGCCACGTCACGGCGCGGCTCGGCCGCCTCCCGCGCAAGGGCGATCAGGTCCGCGTCGGCCCGTACGAGGCGGAGGTCCTCGACGTCGTGCGCAGGCGGGTCCATCGGGTTCGGTTGGTGGCGGTGCCGCCGGGCGAGGACGACGAAGAAGAGTAGGCGTCGACTTCGGAGCGAGCCCTCAAGACGCGCCTACTGGGCCGGCGACTCGATCGTGTCGACCGCTGCCCAGGCCTCGTTGATCGCACCGTCGATGTAGCCGATCTCGCGGCCGTCCCCGGCTTCGACGACCTCCAGACCTGCCGCGCGCAGTGCGTTCGCGAGCGTGCGGTCGGCGTGGGTCCCCTTCGCGACGATGACGTTGTCCGCGGGTGCCTGCTGTCGATGGCCGGCCGCGTCGGTGAAGACGACGCCGTCGGATTCGATGCGGATGTCGCGGGCCGCCGGAAAGAGGCGGACGCCGTGCTCGCGCAGCTCGCTGATCAATCGCATGCGGCGCACGATCGTGAGGCCGGCGCCGAAGACCGGCTCGTCGTCGACGACCGTGACTTCGCGCCCGCGCTCGCAGAGGAACTCCGCGAGCTCGAGGCCGAC